>CANMZY010000229.1:0-5736 GCA_947502425.1 Verrucomicrobiales bacterium | reverse complement strand
CGCGCCTTTCCGAACTGGAGCAGGCGATCAATGCCTCGCAGCAGCGCGGCCTGGAGTTGAAGGGCCAGATCGACCGGCACGAGAGCCGCATCCATTTCAACGACGAGCGGCTCCAGGAGCTTGAAAGTCAGAACGCCCGCGCGCTTCACGAAATCAACGAGTCGGAGGAACGCAAGCTGGCCGCCGAGGCGGAAATGAAAGTGGTGAGTGAACGGCTCGCCGGCTCGACCGCCTCGCTGGAACAGCATCGCGCCGCGCTCAACGTAAAGCGCGACGCCCTCTCGCAGGTCGAGGCCGGCCTGTCGCGCCAGCAGGAGACGCTCCGCCAGGCGCAGTCCGACGCGTTCGCCGCCGCGCAGCAGTTGGGCCGCGTCCGCAATGAAATCAACGCGCTCGATTTGCAGAAGCAGGGCAACGTCGTCCGGCTCGAAAAATTGTCGTCGGAGAAAATCCAGTTGGAAGAGGAGCGCACCCGCCTCGAAACTCGCCTCACGGAATTTGCGGCGAACGTGGAGTCCGAGAAGCTGGGTGTCCAGACATCGCGCGGCACGGTCGAGCAGCGCCAGCAGCGGCTGCGCGACATCCAGGTGGAGATGAATCAGGTGGTGCAGGAGCTGGACGGCGTGGTGCGGCAGCAGGCGGAGAATCGTTCGCGCCTGAACGTGCTCGAACAGTTGCAGGAATCACATGAGGGCTTCAGCGGCGGCACGCTGGCCGCGCTTCAGCAGACGCAGTCGGTGCTGGGTTCGCTGGCCGACAAGATTCGCGTGCCGGACAAATACATCCCGGCCATCGAAGCCGCGCTCGGCCATCATTTGCAGCTCGTGCTTACGGAGCAGCCCGAGGCCGCGCAGCAAATCCTCGCCGACCTCAGCGCCGGCAAGAAAGGCCGCGCCAGCATCGCGGCGTTACAATTCACCGAGGCGGACGGCGCGGTGCAAGAGGGCGGCCGCGCGCCGGAATCGGACACGGACTTACTCGAAGCCAGCCAGCTTCTCGCGAAGAAAGATCCGGCGGAGCTTTACGCCGCGAAGGTCGTTGAAGCGGACGAAGCTGTGCGCCCGCTGGTTGCGCGGCTGCTCGGCATGACGCGGATCGTTCCCGACCTCGCGGCCGCCACGGCGGCGTGGCGCGAGAGCCTGGGCGCGTTTCATTATGTGACGCTGGCGGGCGAACAGTTGAGCCGCCACGGCGTTTACACCGGCGGTTCCGCGAACGGCTCCGGCAAGGCGCCGGCTTCCATTCTGGGCCGCAAGAATCAAATCGTCGAACTCAAGGCTGCGCTGTCCGGGCTGCAGGAAAAAGTAGCCGAAGCCAGCCGCCGCAAGGGCGCGTTGCAAAGCGAGCAGACGGCGTTGCAGGCCAGCCTGCAGCAGGCGCAGACGGAACTGCGCGCGCAGGAAGTTGCCATCGCCACGCGCCAGGGCGAGTTGAACGCGCTGCAAAATTCGCAGCGCACCCTCGGCCAGAAGATCGAGACGGTCGTTTATGAAGTGCAGAGTCTGGCCGCTCACGAGCAGGAAGGCATGCAGAAGCGCAACGCCCTCGCCGGGCAGATCGTCGCTCTCGAGCAGCGCGAGCAGGCCGCCACCGCGCAAGTCACCGAACTGACCGCCGGACTCGAGACCCTCCGCGAGCAGCGCGACGCCGCGAACACCGCGCTCACGGAGACGAAAGTCGCGCTCGCCACCGAGGAGCAGCTCGTCGCGTCCTTTGCCAAGCAGAAATTCCCGCTGGAGCAGCGCCTCCGCGAACTGGCCCAGTTGATCGAGCAGCGCCGCAACGAGTGCGGTTCGTTCCTCACGAAGCAGCAGCAGTTCGAGGCCGAGATCGTGGAATCCCGCCGGCAGATCGAACGGCTGGATCACGACCGTGAGCAGGTCGGCGCGCAGACGGCGGAGTTGTCGAACCAAAAGGAGGCGCAGGACACTGACATTTCTGCGCGCGAGGAAAATCTGCGCGGCCAGCGCGGGCGGCTGACCTCGGTGCAAACCCAGCGCGGCGCGCTCGAGGTGGAACTGGCGCAGAAAAACATGGCCGTGCAAAACCTGCGCGAACGCGTGCAGCAGAAGTGGCAGGTCAATCTCGACGACGTGCGCAGCGAGTGCATCACCATCACCGTGGCCGACGAAGGCGCGGCGCGCGTCCAGACGCTCACGCCCGAGGAAATGGCGGCGGCAGGCGCCTCGACGGACTGGGGCGCCGTGGGCGAGCAGGTCGGCGCGCTGCAGAAGCGCATCGAGGAGATCGGGCCGGTGAACCTGGTGGCCATCGAGGAATACGAGGAGACCGAGCAGCGCCACACCTTCCTAACCACGCAGCATGATGATCTGGTCCAGGCCAAGGGGCAGTTGGTCGAGGTCATCAACCGGATCAACGTCCAGACGAAGGAAATGTTCACTACCACCTTCAACCAGATTCGCGACAACTTCCGCGCGCTCTTCGTGGAAATTTTCGGCGGCGGCAAGGCCGACCTCATCCTGACCGACGAAAACGACGTGCTGGAAAGCGGCATCGACATCGTGGCGCGTCCGCCTGGCAAGCAGTTGCAGACCATCTCGCTGCTCTCGGGCGGCGAGCAGACCATGACCGCCGTGGCGCTTCTTTTCTCGATCTACCAGGTCAAACCCTCGCCGTTCTGCGTGCTCGACGAACTGGACGCGCCGCTCGACGAATCGAACATCAACCGCTTCATCCGCGTGCTGCAACGCTTCCTCGTCCACTCGCAGTTCGTCATCATCACGCACAACAAGCGCACCATCGGCATGGCGGACGTGCTCTACGGCGTGACCATGCAGGAGCACGGCATCAGCCGCATCGTAAGCGTGAAGTTCCACAAGACCGGCGAACCAGCGACCGGCCACGCCGCCGCGCCGCTGGTTCCGCCCCCGTCGATCCCGACCGTGGACGCGGAAGAAGATCAGGAGCGCCCGCGCGAGGAGGCCATGGACGTGGTGATGGCGAAGTAGATTTTAAGGCGCACTCCGGGAAAAGCGTTCATCATCCACGCCGTGCTCATGCATTCATTGCCGGGGTATTTATTTGCGACAGGCCGGGCGGCTGACTACCGTTTCCACCCAATGACTGCATTCATCTTATGAGCCAGACGCCACTGACTGCGGCGGAAGTGAAGCACCTGATCGCCGGATTGCACCAGCTGGCCCGCAACCTGTGGTGGAGCTGGGACCAGGACGCGCAGGAGATTTTCCAGGAGCTTTCGCCGCGCGGCTGGCAGAATCTTTACCACAATGCCGTCGCCATTTTGCACGAGGTCTCGGAATACGAGCTGGGCGTGCGCCTGCAGGAACCGGCCTTTGTCGGGCGCGTGCGCCAGGTGCTGGAAAATTTTGACGCCTACCTGCACGAGCCGGCCACCTGGGGAGCGCAGCACGCCCCGGCGCTGGCGAAAACCCCCGTCGCCTACTTTTCCGCCGAGTTTGCCTTTCACGAAACGTTGCCCATCGCGGCAGGCGGCCTCGGCGTGCTGGCCGGGGATCACGCGAAATCAGCGAGCGATCTGGGCCTCGGTTTCGTCGGCGTCAGCCTGTTTTATCGCGAAGGATATTTTCAACAGACCTTCAACCAGGAGAACTGGCAGACCGAGCACTACACCCTGCTCAATCCGAGAAACCTCCCGCTCGAACCGGTGCTCGACGCCAGCGGCCAGCAGGTGGTCTGCTCCGTGCGCATCGTCACCGGCACGATATTTTTCCACGCCTGGCGCGTGAACGTTGGCCGGGTGCCGGTCTATCTGCTCGACACCAACCGGCCGGAAAACGAGCCGCACTACCGCGATCTCACGCTGCGCGTCTATGGCGGGGACAGTTCCACGCGCATCATGCAGGAGATTGTGCTCGGCGTCGGCGGCGTGCGGTTGCTGCGCGCGCTCGGCCTCCAGCCCTCGACCTTCCACATGAACGAAGGACACGCGGCGTTCCTCACACTGGAGTTGATCCGCGAAAAAGTGGCCGCCGGCCAGACGTTCGAGCAGGCGCTGCCGCTCACCAAGGCCGAATGTATTTTCACCACCCACACCCCGGTCGAGGCGGGGCACGACCGTTTCAGCAGCGATCTCCTGGCCTACGCCGGGCAAAAATTCGCCAAGCAGCTCAAGCTGTCGCATGACGGTCTGATGGCGCTGGGCCGCGTCCACCCCGGCGACTCGTCCGAGCCGTTCTGCATGACGGTGCTGGCGCTCAAGTGCAGCCGCGCCGCCAACGGGGTGAGTGAGCTGCACGGCCAGGTCAGCCGTGAAATGTGGATGGAACTTTTCGGCGTGAAAACTCCCGCGGAAGTACCCATCAGCCATGTCACCAACGGCGTGCATCTGGCCGGCTGGATGAAGGGCACCGTGCGCCGTTTCTGGAAGCGGAAGTTCGACGAAGCGGCGACGGCCGGCGGGCCGGCCGGCGACTGGATCAGCTGTCTGAATTCGCCGGAATTTTGGAAACTGGCGTCCGATCCGAACTTTGTTTCCGACGAGGAACTCTGGGCGCTGCGTTACCGGCTGCGCCGCGAGATGCTTGAGTTCGCGCGCCGCCGCCTGCTCTTGCAGGGCGGGCGCCTGGCCCACGGCGACTTCATCGCGTTCGACGGCTTCCTCAATCCCGACGCGCTGACCATCGGGTTCGCACGCCGCTTCGCCACCTACAAGCGCGCGCCGTTGATCTTCGACCGTTTCGACGAAGTGGTGAAACTGGTCAAGGACGCGGGGCGTCCCGTGCAGTTCATCTTTGCCGGCAAGGCCCATCCGCGCGACGACGCCGGCAAGGCCTTCATCCAAAAAGTGATTCACTTGAGCCAGTTCAGCGAACTGAAGGGGCATCTGGTTTTCATTGAGAACTACGACATCCACGTCGCGCGGCAGATGGTCAGCGGCTGCGACGTCTGGCTGAACAATCCGCGCCGCCCGCTCGAGGCCAGCGGCACCAGCGGCATGAAAACCATCGCGCACGGCTGCCTCAACCTGAGCATCATGGACGGCTGGTGGCGCGAAGGCTACGACGGCACGAACGGCTTTGCCATCGGCCCCGATTCGCATCCGGACGATCTCGAAGCACAGGACCGCGTGGACAGCGAGAACCTCTACAACGTGCTGACCAAGGAAGTGATTCCGACCTACTTCAACCGCGACGCCAACGGTGTTCCGCGCGAGTGGATCAAGAAAATCCGCAGCGCCATGACCACGCTCGCGCCGCAATTCAGCACTTGGCGGATGGTGCAGGAATACGCGACGAAGTATTACACGAAGAAGTAGGGGGGAGGGGAGTGCGTGGGACGTGGTGCGTGAGATCGACCAGGCGCCCCGCTCCTTTTCACGCACCACGCCCCGCCGCCCCAACCCGCGCTTGGTTTCCTCCCGTTTCTCCCTTACCCTCCCCCCCGTGACACACGACATCAAATCACTCACGCGCGAAGAACTGGAAGCCCGCTTCAAGGAATGGGGCGCGCCCGCCTACCGCGTCGGGCAGTTGCTCGACTGGCTTTACACGCGCCGCGTGACCGGCTGGGACGCCATGACGAACCTGCCCAAGGCGCTGCGCGAAAAACTCACCGCCGAGTTCGCCCTGCACACCCTCGAACTCGTCCGCAAACAGGGCGCGCGCGACGCCACGCAAAAATTTCTGTGGAAACTCAACGACGGCCAGTTGATCGAGAGCGTGTTGATCCCCGCGAATCCCGCGCTCTACGGCGACGCCAGCGACCGTCACACCCTCTGCGTCAGCACGCAGGTTG
>CANMZY010000228.1:0-5754 GCA_947502425.1 Verrucomicrobiales bacterium | reverse complement strand
GCGCGGCACTTCGCCGCTGATGAACGCGCCGGCCCACTCCGGCTTCAGCTTGCCGCCGAGAATTTCCAGCGGCGGAAAGTTTTCGATCTGCCCGTGGCATTGCGTGCAGTGCAACGCCGCCGTCTGTCTGGCGGCGAATTCCATCGGGTCGTGGCGCGAAAGCGCCGCGGCGCCGTGGAGCGTGAAGGCCTCGAGGGCCACCGTTTCCGGGGCGGTGAACCCGTGGCCGACCACGGGACTTTTTCCGAGGCAGTCACCTTCCGGGGGCTTGGCCCGGTCTTGGAGATGCCGGGTGAAGAGCGCCTCCAGCCCGGGGGCTTGAAATTTGTTCTCCAGCTTCAAGCCACCGTGGCAGTTCAGGCAGCCGCTGGTCTGCACCAACTTCTCGCCGCGCTCGAGCATGGCCTGGTCCGCCGGAGCGGCGGCATTCTTCGGCGCCGGGGCGGCGGCGAGCAGGAAGTCGGCAAGCTCCTGCGCTTCGGCGGCGCTGAGTTTGAAGTTCGGCATCCGAATCCAGGCGTAGTGGGCCTCGGGCTTCCGCAAAAATTCCACCAGTTTGCCCGGCGCGAATTTCTCCGCGACGTGCGCGAGGGAAAGTTTTTTGGCGTCCGGCTCCTTCGCGCCCGGCGCGTGGTGGCAGGCCGTGCAATGCAGCTTCTCGAACAGGCTTTTCTTTTCTTCCGGCTCGGCGTTGGCCGGCTCGGCGTTTTGGCCAATGGGCTTCTCTTGCAGGATTGCCGGCGTGGGCGTGACCGCGCCGCCGGCTTTCTGCGCGGCGAGGTAGGCGGCGATGGCCTCGGCGTCGGCCTGCGCCGCGCCGCCGCGCAGGAGCTTCGGCATGTGGGCGGTGGCGCGGAGCGATTTCGGATCGAGAATCCAGCGGGTCATCCAGCCGGCCTGGCGCCGCGCGCCGATGCCCTCAAAACTCGGCGCGTCCATCTTCAGCTCGGGCATGGCGTCGGCGGGGAATTTCTCCGCGTGACAGTTTGCGCAGCGATGCTCGACGAATAGCTCGCGACCGAGCCGGAGCTGCGTTCCTTTTTCGAGCGCCGGGGTCATGGCGTGGGCGAGGAGGGTCTGCTGGATGGGGCCGGGGTTGAAGCCCTTCTCGGTCCAGAGCAGCCGGGCGAAGGCGTCGCCCTTGGCCGGGCTGGTGAAGGTGGCCTTGAGGGCGTTGACGCCCTTGTTGAGCGAGACCGGCTTGCTGAAAGGAGAGGCCTCGCCGGTGCCGGTGGCGTCGAGCGCGACCGCGCCGTTGATCTCGAGTTGCAACGCGCCGTTCAGCTCGGCCTGGAAAAGAAAGCTGCCGCGCAGGTCGGCGTTGATCGTGCCTTCATAAACAGCGGTGAATTTTCCGCCCGGCAAAAACGGCGTGGGTGGCCGGCCGGCGGCGACGAAGAGGGCGACCTGCGGCGCGGTGGTGGTGTCGCTGGTCGTGCCGTCGGCGGCGGTGAAGGTGACGGCGAGGCCGGGTTCGGGCTTGGCGGCGGCGCGGGCCACCGGGGAAAAGGCCAGCACGGCGGCCAGCGCCAGGAGGCAGTTTAATTTTTTCGTCGTGGCCATTGTGCAAACGGGGGCGGTTTGGCCGCCCCCGTCGAGTTCTACAAAATCATCCGGCGCGCCTCAAGGCAGCGCGTGGATCGTGTGCTGAATTTCCTGGGAGATGGGCGTGCCGTCCTTCGCCTTCAAGTTGAACTTGATCGTCTGCTGCATCACCGGCTTCAGGTCGTCGATGGCCACGGTGAGCGTCTTGCCGTCGGCCGAGAGCTTGGTGCTGCTGATGGTGAGCGGGTCGCGTCCTCTCTTTTTCGGGTCCGCCACGGAAAATTCGGGGGAGCCATAATTCTCCGCGCGCTGGTAGTTCCAGCGCCGGCCGCTGAAATTTTGCAGGTCGGCGGCGGAGTCGGTGGCGAGGGGCTGGGTGAAGGTGAGCTGCACGCCGTCCTTGAGCACCTTCATGCCGCTCACGGAATACACCGGCTTGCCGGTGTGGCGCACGCGGTCGAAGCCGGTTTCCTTAGTGGCGTTGCTCTGCCACTCCCGGAGGCCGGCGACGTAGAGCTGGCCGTCCTTCTTGTTGAATCTTCCGCGCATCGCCGAGGAGGTGAACTTGACCGGGAACTTCACGACGCCGCCCTGCATCAGGCCGTTGGAGGCTTTTTCTTTGAGCACGAGGTAGAGGCTGGATTGCCCGTAGGACTGGTGGAGTAACTCGTCCTTGAACGGGCCCCATTTGTCGCTCGTCACCCAGACCTGGCCGCCGCCGGAGTTGTCGTATTCTTTGTGCAGCCAGGTGAGCGGGGGGATGAACGTGTCGGCCACTTCCTTGGAAATCTGCGAATTGATGACGCCGTGGAAGCCGCCGGGCTTGATCCAGTTGACCGGCGTGGCCGGAACCCAGGTGCCCTCGTTGTCGCTGGTCGTCACCTGGCCGTCTGCGCTGACGCCGATGCCGTTCGGCGCGCGGACGCCGCGGGCAAAAATTTCAAACTTCTTGCCGTCCTTGCTCACTTTGAAAATGCAGCCGGAATGGGCGCAGACTTCGCCGTTGCCGCCGCCGCCGCCGAAACCGCGTCCGCCGCCTTTGACCGGGTTGGCCTTGGCGTAATAGAAGTTGCCGGCCGCGTCGGTCTGGAGGTCGAAGACGAATTCATGAAAGCCCTCGGTGGACATGACCGCGTTGTTGAAGTTCTCGTAGTAGTCGGCCTCCCCGTCCTTGTTGAAGTCGTGATAGCGGGTGATGCCGTCCCGGCCGCTGGTGTAGATCACGTCGTCCACGATGACCAGGCCGAGCGATTCGAACTGTCCGGAGGCGAAGCGGGTCCAGGTCAGCTTCTCCAGCGTGTCATTGATGCCGGAGACGATCCAGATGTCGCCATCATGCGTGCAGAGCGCGGCGCGCTGGCCGTCGGCGAAAAAGTCCACGCCGGCGAAACGCACGCGGCGGTTCCAGGGGTTGGGCACGGGACAGGTGATGGCGTCGGTGACGTAGGCACCGTCCGGGGTCTTGCTGGTGTTGAGCACGCCGTTGGTCTGGACGGTCTGTGTCCAGATGCGCGGGCCGCCCTTGGCGTAGGCGACGAGTTCGGGTTTGCCGCCGAGCAGGCCCGCGAATTTGGCGAGGTTCTCCGCTTCGCCTTTCCAGATGGTCACCTTGAAGGTCGCGGCGGGCGTGCCCTTGGCGATCTTGAGGAGGACGCGGGCCGTGTCGGCCACGGCGAGGGTCACGCCCTTAGGCGCGTTGCCGAGGGCGATGGCGGTGACGTTGGTGCCGGTGGTGAGGGTGATGGTGTTGCCGTCCGTCTTGGCCGTGGCGCCATCGACTTCGGCGAGAATGGTCGCCAGGTCCGCCTGGGCTTTCTCGGTTTGGAAGGTGCGGGTGAACGCCACCTGGCCGTCCGCCGCCGTGCTGCCGGGCTGCTCGTGAATTTTCGTTTCCAGCACCGTGTAGGCGAGGACGACGTTCATGCCGTTCACGTAGAGGCCGTCATAGCGGCACCAGCTTTCCGGCAGCGGGCCGAACGGTTCCTTGCGCGAATCCTTGAATTCGCCGTTCGCATCCGCCCAGCCGGGCATCTGCTTCATGCCGAACTTCTGCTCGCCGACAATGTGCGGATGACCGCCGTGGCTGCCGCTGAAGGCGACGCCCTGGTCGTTGAGATAGCCGCCGGTCCAGCCCGCGCCCATGCGGAGCAGGTCGGTGTCGAAGAGAACATTCGCGTCGTTGCCCACGCGGATGGCGAGGCCTTTCATGGCGATGTTCTTCGCGGGGAACTTGGCGGTGATGGCGCAGCCCTGGAACGGAAAGTCTTCCTGGTAATAGGAGCTTTTCTTGACCGCCGCCGCCGCGGGCAGCGCCAGGAGCAGGCTCAGGAGCAGGGCGGAGTTGAAGACGAGCGCGGCGCGCGCCGAGCCGCTGGTTTTAAGAGCCGAAGGTGTTGTTGAATAATGCATTTTTTTTATTTTTACAGGGTTGGAATCGGGGCGTCGAGCGGCAAAATCAATCCACGGGAGGTGCGGCCCGGTCTGCGGACGGTCTGGTGCTGGTGGTCACAATTCATGTGCGCGTTTGGACAGAGCCGGGGCGGGCGAAATTCAATGAGTGCATTGGACGGCGTGCCGGCAGGAGTGCGGCGGCGGCCGGCAGAAAAATTCAGGGACGCGCGGGCGGATCGGATTGTTGGACCAGCGCGGCGAGGGTCCCGGCGGCGGCGGCCTGCTCGGCGTGCTGAATTTTTGTGAACTCCTTGCGGATGGCGGCGCGGGCGGGGTCGTCGTGGGTGTCGAGTTCGCGGCCCTGGCCGGTGCGGAGCGCGCGAAGGATGTCATGGCAGGTGATGGCTTCGAGCGGGCGGCCCGGCGCGTAGGCGTGCTCGACGCCGGTGACCTGCACGAGCAGCCCGGCCTTCATGAGCGTCTGCAAAATCTGCCCGGTGAGCCGAGTCGGCACGCCGAGGGCGAGGCTGATCTGGAGGCCGGTGAGCGGTTTTTCCCCGTGTTGAAAATGCCAGCCGACGAGCGTCATCACGCGCAGGGCGATGAATTCCCGGCCGAGCTGGTTGACGCTGTCGGCCTGGCGCTCCTGGAAATAGACGGCGCGGTTTTGGAAGGTGTAGGCGACCTGGGCGCCGAAGAGCAGGATCAGCCATGAAAAATAGAGCCCGATGAGAAAGACCGGCACTAGGCTCAACGGCCCGTACAGATTGGTCAGCGAGACGACGTGCGAAACGTAGAGGACGCTGAAGAGACTGTTCAACTGCCAGAGGCTGCCGCCGATGATGCCGCCGGCCAGCGCGGCCTGCCAGCGCACGCGGGTGTTCGGCATGAGCTGGTAAAAGAACGCGAAGGCCAGGCTGAGGACGATGAACGGCCCGGCCGCGACCAGCACCGTGCCGGCCACGGGCATGCGGGCGAGCCATTGCTGGGCGGCCTGGACCTGGGTGCCGGTGTTGAGGGCGAGCGCCAGCAGCGGGATGAGCGGGCCGAGGGTGACGGTGGCCCAGTACTGGATGATGCGGGCGGCCCAGGTGCGCCCGCGGGTCACGCCCCAGATGTCGTTGAAGGTGGACTCGATGGTGATGAACATCATGATGGCGACGAAGACCAGCCCGACCATGCCGGTGGTGCCGAGCGCGCCGTCGCTGATTTTGTCGATGAACTGCCGGATGCTCTTCACGACCTGCTGGCGGCTGGACTGCTCCATGCCGGCCTTGGGCACCAGATCAAGCTGCGGGGCGACGGTCTCGACCAGCTTCTCGATCATCTCCTCGATCGGTTTGCCGTCCTTGGTTTTCAGCACGCTGGTCGAGACGCTGACCGCCACGGCGATCAAAGGGATCAAGGCCAGGAGCGTGGTGTAGGCGAGGGCGGTGGCGCGGACGGGGCAGCGGTTGCGGAGGAAGTCGCGGGTGACGAGCGTCCAGAAGTGGACGAATTTTTGCACCGGAGTCAGCGCGCTCTCGCCGTGCTCGAGGCCGGTTTCCAGAAACGCGGCCTTGAGCGAGGCGGAGATTTTTTTGATCGAGGCAACCAGGTCGGCCATGCGCGGATCATGCCCGGCGGCGGGCCAGATTCAAAGTTCAATTTGCGCCGGGCCGGGCGCGGGGCGTCTTCGTGGTTGCCCTGTCCGTTTTACTTCAGCAGTTCCACCACGGCGCGGGCGGCGCGGGCGTTGGCGCCGGGGTCGCCGAGGGTGGCGATGATTTCGGCGAGGCGGCCCTTGATCGCGGCGCGTCGCGTCGCGTCGTTCAGCAG
>CANMZY010000227.1:0-5764 GCA_947502425.1 Verrucomicrobiales bacterium | reverse complement strand
CTCGTCGGCGAACTGCTCCTCGGTGCAATAGATGTGGGCGTCGTTCATGTTGAGCGAGCGCACGCGCATGAGGCCGAACAACTCGCCCGACTGCTCGTAGCGATAGCAAGTGCCGTATTCCGCGAGGCGCAACGGCAAGTCGCGGTAACTGTGCGGTTCTGCGGCGAAGATGCGATGGTGGTGCGGGCAGTTCATCGCCTTGAGGTAGTAGCGATCGGGTTTTGGAAGAGCATCAAGTTGTCGACGTAGTTCCATTATTTCCGCGTGCTTTGCATCGTATTGCTTGGAAGCCTCCGACGACTTGTCTGCCTGAGCATTGCTCGCTTTCCAATGCTTGTCGCCTTCGTCTTCAGCAAACTCAACTGCTCCTTCCAAGCGCTGCCGGGTGTTTCGATTTCCTTCTTCGTCGAGTTCCATTGGCGGAAACATCGACTCCGCGTAATACGGCAGATGGCCGGAAGTTTTATACATTTTCTCCCGAGCCAGATGCGGCGTACGGACGCGGACGTAGCCGGCGGCGAACTCAGTCTCCTTCGCCAGCTTTTCCAATTCCTCGACGAGCACCGTGCCCTTTGGGAGCCACAGCGGCATGCCCGGCCCGACAAATTCCGTGTCAATCGCGAACAGCCCCATCTCCGCGCCGATCTTGCGATGATCTCGGCGCTTGGCCTCCTCGATCATCTTGAAATACTCGTCGAGCGCGGTCTTGTTCTTGAACGCCGTGCCGTAGATGCGCTGGAGCTGCGGGCCTTTTTCATCGCCCTTGTAATACGCGGCGGCCACGCTGGTGAGCTTGAACGCGCCGATGTTGCCGGTGCGCATCACGTGCGGCCCGGCGCACAGGTCAATGAAGTCGCCGTTCTTGAAATAGGAAATCGGTTCGCCCTCGGGAATCTGGTTGAGCAGGTCCGATTTGAATTTTGAATTCACGCTACGGTCGCAAAGGCCGCCAAGCCGACCGGAATTGGCATCAGCAATCGCCTGCTCACGAGTAACGACGACTTTCTCGAAAGTGTTGTTCGCCTTGATTTCCTTCTTCATCTCGGCCTCGATCTTCTCGAAGTCCTCGGGCGAGATGCGGTGGGAACATTCAAGGTCGTAGTAAAAGCCGTTCTCGACCGGCGGTCCGTAGGCGAATTGGGCGTCCGGCCACAGGCGCAGGATGGCGGTGGCCATGACGTGGGCGCACGAGTGGCGGATGCGTTCCAACTCCGTCATCTTCGCGCGGTCATCGAGCGTCTTGCGCTCGGGGTTCGGCTCTGCGGCTGGCGTCGGCTGCTGCTGAATTTCGTCGGGCATAGGTTTTTACCGCTAATCTGCGCTTATCCCCGCTAATCCGATTTCATCAGCGCTGATCAGCGTTGATTAGCGGTTCCAGAAACAAAAACGCCCCGGACTTTCAGTGCGAGGCGTTGGCGTCCGCGGTTCGGGCGGACGCTAGATCGTAGTCGTGCTGTTCAAGGCACCGGGCACGGGCGAAAGGCTAGGCGGCGGCGGCGGTTGAAGCAATTTCATTTTCCGACGCCCAAGGCGAACGGGCGCACTCCGGCGCGGCGGGGCGCGGAGGAAATGTTTGTGGCAGGCCGGCCCTACCTGGTCTCTGCGGTGGTCGGATCGATGACCGACTTGATCTCGCTGATCCTGTTCGCGGGAAATCCGCCCTGCCGGGCGTGTTCACGAATGAGTTCCTCGTTGGGCGCGATGTAAACGCAATACACCTTGTCCCCGGTCACGTAGCTCTGCACCCACTGGATCTGCGGGCCAAGGCCACCCAGCACGCTGCAAGATTTTTGGGAGATGCCCTGCAGATTCTGCGGGGTCAACTGGCCGGCACCGGGGATTTCGCGTTCGATGATGAATTTGGGCATGATGTTTTTGGTTTTTGAGTCAGCGGATATTAAAAGCGCCCCGGACTTCAGGTGCGGGGCCGTCACAATCAGCAGGGATACAGTACGAAGACGCCCGGGCAGTGTCGAGCGATTGATTAATTCGGAGTTGTCCGAAGTTGAACGGAGCGCGGCTGGTCTCAGCGACACAGCCGCGCTCCGTCCGGGTTCGGGGCTGTGCCAGGATTCGCTCCCCTGCTGGTCAGCACCAACGAAAGACTGGACATGAATCTGTTGGAAACGTTACACGTCTGCCCTACATGAACTCAACTCTCTCCCGCCGTCATTTCGTAAAGACTTCCATCGTGGCCGCCGCCGCCCTCAGCATGAAACCCTGGCTGTGGGCGCAAGCCGCCTCCCAGCCGCGCATCTCCGTCCAGCTTTATTCGGTCCGGGGCGATTGCGCCAAGGATTTTGACGCAGCCCTGGCGCAGATCGCCAAGATGGGTTTCGCCGGGGTGGAATTCGCCGGCTACCACAAGTACGGCGGCAAGGCCAAGGAACTGCGAGCGAAACTCGACGATTTGAAACTGGTGGCCGCTGCCACGCACATCGGCACCGGCAACTTTCGCGGCGATGCCTTGAAGAAGACCTCCGAGTTCCACCAGATCATCGGCTGCAAATATCTGATTGTGCCCGGGGACGGGGATTTCACCCATCCCGAGAAGAGCAAGGCGCTGGCCGAGACGTTCAATCAGGCGACGGAGACGTTGAAGCCGTTGGGCATGTTCTGCGGCTATCACAACCACACGGCCGAGTTTAAGAAGGAGGGGGACAAGACCTATTGGGATCTCTTCGCCGAGCGCACCAGCAAGGATGTGGTCCTGCAGCAGGATTGCGGCTGGTCCGCGGCGGCGGGCCTGAACCCGGCGGAACTGGTCCGCCGCCATCCGGGCCGCACCAAGACCACGCATTTCAAACCAACGGTGGTGAAGAATGAGCCTGGCAAAAAAGCCATCCTCGGCCAGGATTCCGTGGACTGGGCGGCGGTGCTGAAGGCCTGCCGCGAGGTGGGTGGCACCGAATGGGTTTCCGTCGAGCAGGAGAATTATCCGGACGGAAAGTCGCCCATGGAATGCACTGAACTCTCGTTGGCGGGTCTCAAAAAAATCTGGTAGCGCGGATCTGTCCGGCACGGATCAGCCGTTGTCCGGGCTGGTGTCAGGATGGCGACCTCAACCGAGGCTGATCTCGGGCAGCATCCCATGCGGAAGCCGCCTTGGTCAGATATCTCAAGCTTCAGGACGCGCAAAAATGTCTCGGCCCAGGCAGGCCACTCCCCTGCCCTGCCCACACCAGCACTGAACCATGTCCATTTCCACCGAGCATCAGCGATTGCACGAGACCTTTACGGGGCCGGTCGCACCGTGGCGCAAGTGGGGGCCGTACGTTTCCGACCGCGCGTGGAGCACGGTGCGCGAAGATTATAGACCGGACGGCGAGGCGTGGGATTATCTCACGCACCACCTGGCGCGCTCGAAGGCGTATCGCTAGGGCGAAGACGGCATCGCGGGATTTTGCGATCGTTAACAGTTGCTCGTCTTCGCGATGACTTTCTAGAACGGGCGCGATCCGATCTTGAAGGAGCTGCTGTTCGGTGTGCAGCCGCGCGAGGGCAATCACAGCGAGGACGTGAAGGAGTTTTATTTCCACCTCGATGCCACGCCGACGCATTCCTACCAGAAATTTCTCTACCTATATGCAGGCGGAATTTCCCTATGCGCGGCTAATCGGGGAGAGCCAGCGTCGCACCAGCGCGGACCGCGAGTTTGAACTGCTCGACACCGGCCTCTTCGACGAGAACCGTTACTTCGACATTTTCATCGAATACGCGAAAGCCGGGCCTGAGGACATCTGCATTCGCGTGGAGGTTTGCAACCGCGGGCCGGAGGCGGCGGAGATTCATCTGCTGCCGCACCTGTGGTTTCGCAACAACTGGGCGAGGGGCGCAGAGCCGAAGGCGGAACCGGTCATCGTCGCGGGTGTGAAGACAAAAAAATTCATCAGCCTCGTGGCGGACGACACGCAGGCGGTGGGCCTGACCAGTTTGCTCTTCCACGAATATTTTCACGGCGACACCGGCGAAGGTCTCGGCGCCACGCACCAGACCGGCTGGACCGCGCTGGTCGCCTCGCTCATCGACGAGTGGCGGCGGTGATGAAAGACAACACCCGTGGTCAGGACCGCCGGCTTCAGCCGGCAGCAAGGTGACTCCGCATGGTGCTGCCGGATAAATCCGGCGTTCCTCCTTTACTGGCCGTCACACTGATTCAGGAGTCGGCTTCAATACCCCACGTTCATCCCCGTGCTGACCAGGCGCGGGGCGACGCGCGTCAGCTCCTTGCCGGCCTTGTCATAGACAATGCCGAGCAGTTGATGCGCGCCAGGAACGGCGAGGGCCACCGGCCACTGCGCCCTGGCACGCTGGAAATTTCCCTCGGCCTGGAGAATTTCAATCTGCCCGGGAAAATCACCGAGCGTCGCGCCGTCCAATCCCACCACGCGAAAAACCACCTTACCGATCTGGTCGGCGTGCTCGGGCGGGAGCGCGAGATGGCCGGTGACCTGCGGCCGGCCCGGCTGGTTCCACGGCGTGTCGCAGCGCACCGGCATCATCACCGAACCGCAGACAGCCCAGTGCGCCGGCTCCAGTTTTTCGACGAGCTGGATTTTGGCGAGGCTGGCGGGCTGTTGCACGCCGAGCGGGCTGCCATAGGTGAAGTAGCGCGCCACCCGTGGTCCGCCGTCGCTGTAGCACAGCTCGGCATCCAGCGCGATGACCGCATTTAACGCCGGTTTGAAATCCGGGAAATTCGCCCACGGCAGTTTGAACTCGACCTCCATCCCGCTCTTCGTCCGCCGCGCGCCGACCTCGACTCCGATCTTCTTGATCGCCTCGAGAAAATTGGGGCGTAGGCAAAAACGGCTCTGGACGGTCGCCCCCTTCAAGCCGGTCCAGTAGCAATGCACCGCCCCCGGCGAAGGCGTCGCCGGCCAGGCGAGGCTTTGGAAATCTGCGGTCTGGCGCGTGTCGAAATACCACTCCACGGCGTCGCCTTCCCAGAGATGCGCGTCGTCGGCGAGATTGGCCGGCTTGGTGTCGAGCGTGCGCAGGCCGCAGTAAAAGGCCTCGTCGTCCCACATGTGGAAAAATTGCGCGGCGCGATTCTTCACGTTCGCATCGAAATAATTCACGGGAGTGCAAAAGGCGTTTTTGAACTCGGCCAGGTCGCCGTCAATTTTCATGTCCTTGGGCGCGCGGGTGGCGAGGCCGCGGACGCCGGGCGCGAGCTGGGCGGAGGCGGTGACGGCGAGCAAGGCGGAGAGGAGGAGAAGGGCTTTGGTTTTCATGCGTGATGAAGTGGGTATAGCCGGGGGCGGTGAACCAGCGCAATGGGAAAGCGGGGGACGTGGGGCGTGGGACGTGAGATTTCATGGCCCGTCACGACCAAAGTCACGCACCACGCACCACGATTTCCAACCAGGCCCGCGCGGCTCATCACCGAACTCGAAATGCCCGCCCGCCCGCCGCACCGGTAATATCACTCCAATCCGCACGCCACCCGCGCACGGCGCAGCACCGGGCCGGCGACCACGCGCGCCCGCTCTTCACCGTCCCGCAACACCGCGTGGACATGATCCAGGTTCGCGGCGAGTTCCGCACGCCGGACGCGGGCGGCGGCGAAATAATTCCAGTAGTGCTCGAATAACGCCTTCTTCAAATCGCCGTAGCCGAGGCCGCCCGCGCGCAGACGGTCTTCAAAATCCTTCGCCACGGCGGCGGGGGCGACGAGCCTGAGCAACTGGACGGCGAGATTCTTCTCCGCGTCCGGCTTCGGCTCCTGCGGCGTGCGGCTGTCCATGACCAGGCCCATGAT
>CANMZY010000226.1:0-5820 GCA_947502425.1 Verrucomicrobiales bacterium | reverse complement strand
GCAGCCGAGCGTCAGCCCGAGGAACGCGGTGCCGGTGGTGTTCACGATGTCGGCCAGTTCGTCCTGACGTTGCATCAGCGTCAGGTTGATGTCCGGACTCTTGACCACATCGTAGGCGCCGGCGACGAGGAAGCCCGTCCCCGCGTCCGCGCCCAGCGCGTCTCCGGCAATCTGCTCCCGGATAAACTGGTCAAAAGGCTTGTCGTCGTTCAACGACTGGATGAGGTAATCGCGATAGTGATAGGCGTTGGCCCGCTCGTGGTTCGTCTCGAACCCGTTCGACTCGGCGAAGCGGACCACATCCATCCAGTGCCGCGCCCAGCGTTCGCCGTAGCGGGGACTGGCGAGCACGCGATCCACCAACTTCTCGACCGCATCACCGCGCGTATCGTTGATGAACTCCTTCACCTCGTCCGGCGTGGGCGGCAGCCCGTGCATCACCAGATAAATCCGCCGGATGAACGTGCGCCGATCCGCCGCGTCGGACAATGTCAGCTTCTTCTCCGCCAGGCTGGCCGCCACGAAAGCATCAATGGGATTGGCCAACTTGCCGCCCGCCGGCTTCGGCACGGCCGGTTTCACGACCGGCTGAAGCGACCAGTGGACCAGCCTGACCGCCTTCGGGTCCTGCGGCCAGATCGCGCCCTGGTCAATCCACGCGCGCAACAATCCGATCTGCCCGGCGGTGAGCGGTTCGCCCTTCTCCGGCATTTTCATGTCCGGCACGAGACCGGCAACGAAGTGGATGAGCGGGCTGTCCGCGCTGTTCATCGGCTTGATGGCGGGATTGTAATTTTCCCCGCCCTTGAACGCGGCCTCCTTCGCGTCGAGCCGGTAGCCGCCTTTTTGTTTCTCCGGGCCGTGGCAGGACTGGCAGGATTTTTCGAAGATGGGCTGGATGTCCTTCGCGAAATCCACCGGACGCGTCGCCGCCGGTGGCAGCTTCGAGAGATCCGGGGCCGGGGCGGCGGCCACCCGCGCCAGGCCCGAAAGGAGCAATAGGCCGGCGCAGGCGGCCATCCCGGCCACCTGCCGGCCCGTTGCTTTCGCACACTCTGCTTCTGGACGGTGAATCATGGTACTATGATGCCCGTTATTGCCGCCAACGTCCATACCTCGTTCGCGGGGGAACTCCGCCCGAACTCCGCCGGAATCTGGATGATTTCACCGCCCGGTTCTGGCATTCTGCCGGCATGAAACAGAAAGAACCGATTCCCGTCACCGTGCTCACCGGCTACCTCGGCGCGGGCAAGACGACGCTGCTCAACCATCTGCTCACCCAACCGCACGGCCACAAGTGCGCCATCATCATCAACGAATTCGGCGCGATCAGCATCGACCACCAGCTCGTCGTCGGGGCGGACGAGGAAATCCTGGAGCTGAACAACGGCTGCCTCTGCTGCCGCGTGCGCGGCGATCTCATCAAAAGTTTGAACGGCCTTTTCCAAAAGCAGAAGCGCTTCGACTACGTGGTCATCGAGACCACCGGCCTGGCCGACCCCAGCCCCATCGCGCACACCTTCATGGCCTCGGAGCTGGCGGGGAAACTGCGGCTCGACGCCATCGTGACGGTGGTGGACGCACGCAATTTGGAAAAAGAGTTGAAGGACGGAACGGAGGCCCGGGCCCAGATCGCCTTCGCCGACGTGATCCTGCTCAACAAATCCGATCTCGCCACGCCGGAGGAACTGGCGCGGGTCGAGACACGGCTCCGCAGCATGAACGCCCTCGCGCAAATCCACCGCACGCAGCGCTCGCAGATTGATTTCGGAAAAATTCTCGACGTGAAGGCGCGCGAACTGGCCGCGCCGTTCATCGCGCCTGGAAAATTTTCCACGAAGCTGACACTCACGCCCGTCGCCACCGACGCGCCGCCGCATCATCACGACGAAAGCGTCCGCTCGTTTTATCTCGAGGAGGAGCGTCCGCTCGACTTGAAGAAACTGGAGGCGTGGCTTGGCGAACTGCTCAACTCGCTGGGCGAGGACATTTACCGGAGCAAGGGCGTGCTGCACATCCAGGGGCAGCCCAAGCGCGTGGTGTTTCAAGGCGTGCAGATGCTGTTCGATTCCGCGCCGGAACGGTTTTGGAAGACGGACGAAAAGCGCCTGAGCCAGCTTGTGTTCATCGGGCGCGAACTGGACGAGGCGAAGATCCGCGCGGGGTTTGAACAATGCCTAGCGAATTGAAACCCCGCTACCAGCCGCGCGCGCAGCTCTGCACCGTACTGGCGTGGCTCTGGATTTTTCCGTCGCTCGGCGCGATTTGGATTTTGCTGACGAGCGGGAGCGAGTGGCGGCACGCGGGCGGCTGGAGGGATGGTTTGCGCGCGGTGCGGTTCGAGCAATGGACCGCGCTCAGCCTGCTCGCGCTGCATGGATTTTTCATGGTCATGGCGCGGTGGCTGCGGCGCACGGAGCCGTTCCGAGAAGCCCCGACGGATGATGAGGACGATTTGAACGAGACCAGTTGATTTCCGGTCTGAGATGCGGGTTAATCGACACAACTTATGCCGCTTTACGAATACGAACTGTGCGAGGGCGATTGCGTGGCCTGCGGCGGCAAGTTCACTTTGCGCCGCCCGCTCTCCGCCAAACCTCTGACCAATTGCCCGGCCTGCCGAAAGCCCGTCCGTAAAATCCTCTCGAACTTCAGTTCACCCCACAAACTCAAGCCGCTCTCCATCACCGACGCGAAGAAGGCCGGCTTCACCGTCCTCAAGCGCGTGAACAAGGGCGAATACGAGCGGCAATGACGGCCAATTAATCCTCGCCAAAACCGCGCGGCGGGCGCACCTTGCCACCACCTTGAACGAGCTGCAAACCATCCAATCGGCTCTCGGCCAAGCCTCGCGTCGCCGCCGCTTGGATCGCGCGCTGTGGGGTTTCTGGCGCGGGCTGTTCATCGGCGCAATCCTCTGGCTGCTCACCCTCGCCGCTTACAAGCTGTTTCCCATCCCCGTCTGGTCGCTCGCCGCCGCCGCCACCGCCGCGGGCCTCGCGATGCTGGCCGGACTCGTCATCGGCGGCTGGCACAAACCCTCGGTCGCGGAAACCGCGCGGTGGATCGATGCCCGCCAGCATTTGCAGGAACGTCTCGGCACCGCGCTCGAAGTCGCGCAATCGCCCGCGTCCGCCGAGTGGAAAACCCTGCTCCTCGCCGACGCCTCGCGGCACGCGCAGGGACTCGACGCGCGCCGCCTGCTCCCGTTCCATCTGCCGACGGTGGCGCGCTGGTCGGTGCTGGTGCTGGCGATCGGCGCGGGACTCGGATTCGCCCCGGAACGCCGGAGCGCGCAGTTCTTCCAGAAGGAAATTGACAAGGCGAACATCAAGGAAGCCGGCAAACAGCTCGCGGAACTGACCAGGCACAGCCTGGAGCAGCGCGCGCCCGCGCTCGAGCCGACCAAGGAGGCGCTCGGCACCGTCGCCGAGTTGGCCCAGCAGCTCATGCAGCAGCCGTTAACGCGCGTCGAGGCGCTGAAAGACCTGGCCAACGCCACCGATAAATTGAAGGAGGAGGCCAGGGACCTCGCGAAAAATCCCGCGTTGAAGCCGCTCGAAAAAGCCGCGCGCGACAGTGGCAGCCGCGGCGGGCCGAATCCCAAGGCGCTGAAAAAGCAGATCGACGCGCTGCAAAAACCGCTCGGCAAAGGCGACGGCGCGGACGTTGAGAAATTGCAGAAGATGGAAAACGCCCTCGCGAAGGCCAAGGCCGCCGCGTCGAAGCTGCCCGACAAGGACACGCCCGAAGGCAAGGCCGCGCGCGAACAGCTCGCCCAATCCCTCAGCCAGTTCGCCCAGCAGGCCCGCGACGCCGGCCTGCCGATGGACAATCTCGAGGACGCCATCCAGGCGCTGCAAAACGGGAACGTCGATCAGTTCCTGAAAGACCTCGCCGCCGCCGGGGCCGATCTTGAAAAACTTCAGAACATGGCCAAGGCGATGCAGAACGCGCAGCAGCAGATGGCGCAGCTCGGCAAGGACCTAGCCGAGCAGTTGAAGAACGGCCAGACCGACACCGCGCAGCAGACGCTGCAAAAGATGACCGAGCAGTTGAAGAACGGGCATCTTTCCCAAGAGCAGTTGGAAAAAATGCTGGCGGAAGTTTCCAAGGCGGTAGATCCGGCGGGCGATTACGGCAAGGTCGCCGAGCATTTGAAGAACGCCGTGCAGCAGATGCAGGCGGCGAAGCAGGCCGATTCCGACGCGCAAAAGGCGCAGGCCAACCAGCAGGCCGCCGAATCACTGGCCGCCGCGCGCGAGGAGCTCGACAAACTCGCCCAGCAACTCGCCGACGCGCAGCAGCTTGCCGACACCATCGCCGCGCTTGAGCGTGCGCAGCAGGCCATCGCCACCGGCCAGGGCTGGGGCCAGTGCAAGAATCCGGGCAATGGTTTCAACCCCAAGCCAGGCCAGCGCGGGACCGGCGCTTCCGGCGTCGGCACTTGGACCGAGGACGAGACCGGCTGGACTTATTACCCCGACAAAGTCTCCCAGGACCCGGTGGACAATTCCGGCGTGCAGCGTCCGAATCAGGCCGGCAAAGGCCTGACCGAGCGCGATGAATCGCTAAACACCGCGCTCAAGCCGACGAAGGTCAAAGGCCAGATGGCGCCCGGCGGCCCGATGCCGAGTATCACGCTCAAGGGCGTTTCGATCAAAGGGACGAGCAAGGTGGATTTCCAGGAAGCCGCCACCGCCGCGCAGACCGAGGCGCAGAGCGCGCTCAACCAGGACCAGGTGCCGCGCGCGTATCGCGGCGCGGTGCGCGACTACTTTGACGATTTGAAGAAGTGATTAGGGTTATGCACCAGACTCCCCTTGCCCCAGCGGACACGCTAAAGCGTGAACTCCAACGCCGCGCGCGGGCCGTTTTCGTTGAAGTTCAACCTTTAGGTTGTCCCTGTCGGCTGGAAAGGGAATCAAGTGCACAGTTCCAGACGTGATTTTCAAACCAAGGAAGAATGAAACCTGGCCGGGAGCAGCTTTATTTACTCCGAACCCCGCAATCGCCGCCGCCCAGTGGCGCAGCCGTCCCGGCTGTGTCCCCGGCCGTCTCGCCCGTAAAACTTTTCGTCCGAATTTCTCGCCCTCTTCCTCCCTGATTATTTTATGACCACCGAACAACAAATCGCCTCCTTCCGCGACTCCTGGTCCGCCCTCCGCGCCGAAATCGGCAAGGTCATCGTCGGGCACGATGAAATCGTCGAGGGCACGCTCACCGCCATTCTCGCCGGCGGGCACGTCCTGCTCGAAGGCGTCCCCGGCCTCGGCAAGACGCTGCTCGTCCGCACGCTCAGCGAGGTGCTCGATTTGCCGTTCAACCGCATTCAGTTCACGCCCGACCTCATGCCGGCGGACATTCTCGGCACCAACCTCGTCGTCGAGTCGCCGGCCGGCCGCCGCGAGTTTCAGTTTCAGAAAGGCCCCATCTTCGCGCAGATCATTCTCGCCGACGAAATCAACCGCGCCACGCCCAAGACGCAGTCGGCCATGCTCGAAGCCATGCAGGAAAAAAGCGTCACCGCCGGCGGCGAAATCCGCAAACTCGCCGAGCCATTCTTCGTGCTCGCCACGCAAAACCCGATCGACCAGGAAGGCACCTACCCGCTGCCCGAGGCGCAGCTCGACCGCTTTTTCTTCAAGCTCGTCGTCGGCTACCCTTCGCGCGCTGAACTGACCGAAGTCCTCACCCGCACCACGGAGAACACGAAAACCGAAGTCAAAAAAGTGCTGAACCGCGACGCCGTGACGGAACTGCAAAAGCTCGTGTGCCAGGTGCCGGTCGCGTCGCACGTCAAGGACTACGCTGTGCGGC
>CANMZY010000225.1:0-5822 GCA_947502425.1 Verrucomicrobiales bacterium | reverse complement strand
GTGCCAGAACGCGAACGCGATTGGTGGCGTCGCCTGTGGGAGAAGATTTTGAGCCCGATTCCCAACTGCAATGTAGTAGAAAACCATCCCGCTTTCACCACCCAATCCGCATGAAAATCCAATTCCTACTGCATGGATTCGGCTTAGAGTGTCAGTTGGCCGAATTTTTTTCGCCTTCCGGGCTGTCCCGTCTCCTTTCCATTCAACACCACGGGGACATGGCCGCCCCGCTCAAGTATTTCCACGGCACGCCGATGAAGGATGATGGTTCAAACGAAGCTCCGACCAGCCGGCCTCGAAAATCACCCGTGAAATCAACTTCATTTGAACCCGAAAGAATATGGCGCACATCCTGATCATCGACGACGACGGCGGCATTCGCTCGTTCCTGCAACGGGTTTTTGAAATGAAAGGCCATGCCGTGACCACGGCGGCCAAAGGCCTCGACGCGCTGCGGGTTTTCAACCGGCCAGTGGATCTCGTCATCACCGACATGCTGATGCCGCACATGGACGGTCTGGAAACCATTCGCTGCTTGAAAAAACTCCCGCCGGGCCTGCCGATGATCGCCATTTCCGGGGGGGCGGGTTCTGTCGAGAGACTATCTCGCGGAGGCACAAGCCATGGGGGCGGATCGAACCCTGGCAAAGCCCTTCAAGGTTCTAGACCTGCAGGATGCCGTGGCCGCGCTGCTGGGAGAATCTCCGTCGGGCGCCGAAGCGTACTCGGGCCGGACAAGTCTGACCGGCGCCCGGCGCTGATGGCTGGAGGCCGCACGGCGCAGCGCCACCTTCCCCATGACCCTTGTAGCAGCCGCTGTGCAGCGGCGGCTGACTTTCGGAGCGGGTTGGCAGGAAAAAGATCAGCCGCGCCTGTGGAGACGCCGCTACGAGGCTCATCAAGTCTTCGGGTGGCATCAGAACGGACCTCGTCCACGGCCGTGCCCCGCCCGACAAAAAAAAGCGCGGCCTCACGGCCGCGCTCGCGCTGGGAAAATTTGCCCGGCTGAAGCTATTTCTTCTTCGCCTTGTCGAGGGCGGCGATCCAGGCGGCCGGCCCGCCGGCCATGTAGCCCACCTGTTTCCAGACTTCCTTGCCTTCACCGTCGAGCACCACGATGGCAGGGAAGCCGTCCACCTTGTACTTCGCCTGCAGGGCCGCGTTGGCCTTCTTCAATTCGGCGGATTGCGGCTTCTTGTTGGGAAAATCCAGTTCCACCAGCACCAGATTCTCGGTGGCGTACTTGGCGAACTCCGGTTTGTTGAAAACCTCCTTCTTCAGCTTGATGCACCAGCCGCACCAGTCCGAGCCGGTGAAATCCATGAGCACCATTTTTTTGTCCTTCTTGGCCTGGGCAAGGGCGGCCGGGAGGTCCGTGGACCAAGTGGGTTCGGCCGCGCCCGCCAGACCGGCGAGGAGGCACACGAGAATGCTGAGGATGATTTTTTTCATGATGGTTTCGAGAGGTGGTTGATTGACTGTTCGGGCGAACGATAGCAGCGGTCCACGGTTCCGGCCAGAAACATTTTCACCGGCGTGATGGGAAGTATTATCCGGCCTGGACTTCTGCTTGCCTTCGATTTGCCGCTCCCTAGACTCCGCGCGCCGATGGTCAACTTGAACACGCTGAATCCCGAGCAACGTCTCGCTGCCGAGACGATTCGCGGCCCCGTGCTCATCCTCGCCGGGGCCGGCACCGGCAAGACCCGCGTCATCACCTTCCGCATCGCCCACATGATCGACCGGGGCATCGCGCCCGGCAACATCCTCGCCGTCACCTTTACGAACAAGGCCGCGCGCGAAATGAAGGAGCGCGTCGGTAAGCTCCTCCCCCGTCCCGCCCGCAACTCCGAGGAGAAGCCGGACGGCCCCACCATCTCCACCTTTCACTCGCTGTGCATGAGGATTCTCCGGCAGCACATCGAGGTGCTCGGCTACAAAAAGAATTTCGTCATCTTCGACGAATCGGAACAACTCGGCGCGGTGAAGAAAATTCTCAGCCACATTTCCGCCAAGGGCGAGAAGACGGACCCGAAGGTGATCCTCGGCCTTCTCAGCCGTTACAAGAACGGCGGGCTGAAGAGCGGCACGTTCTCTGACGTAAGCGCGGCAGCGGTGGCAAAACACATCATGGCGCGCTATGAATCCGCCCTGCGCGCCTGCAACGCCGTGGATTTCGACGACCTGCTGCTGCTGACGTTGAAACTGTTTCGCGAGCATCCCGCCGTGCTGGAGGCGTGCCGCGCGAAGTATCGTTACGTGATGGTCGATGAGTATCAGGACACGAACGGCGCGCAGTTCGAACTGGTGCATCTGCTGACGAAGGAGCATCGCAACCTCTGCGTGGTGGGCGACGACGACCAGAGCATTTACGGTTGGCGCGGTGCGGAGGTGGCCAACCTGCTCGACCTGGAAAAGCATTTCCCGGAAGTGAAGATCGTCAAGCTGGAGCAGAACTACCGCTCGACGACGGTGATCCTCAGCGCGGCCAATGCGGTCATCAAGCACAACGCGCGGCGGCGCGGCAAGCAGCTCTGGTCGCAGAAGGGCGAGGGCGAAAAGATTCTCCTGCACACCTTCGAGAGCGACGAGGAGGAGGCGCGCGTCATCGTCGAGAGCATCGAATACGCGCGCATGGGCAAGCGCGTCCCGTGGATCGAGCAGGCGATTTTGTTCCGCACCAACCTGCAGTCGCGCGCGCTGGAGACAGCGCTGCGGAAGGCGGATGTGCGTTATCATTTGATCGGCGGACAGAGCTACTTTGACCGGCGCGAGGTGCGGGATTTCATCGCCTATCTCAAAATGTTCGTGAATCCGCACGACGACATCAGCCTGCTGCGCATCGCCAACGTGCCGGCGCGCGGCCTGAGCGACGTGACGATGGAGCGACTGCTCGGCGAGAGCCAGGAGCGGCATTGCTCGGTGTTCAGCGCGATGCGGCATACGGACGTGCAGGCGATGTTCACGACGAAGACGCGGGAGTGTCTGCTGGCGTTCTTGGAATTTGTCGAGCGAACCCGCGCACTGCTCCAGCCGCCGGAAGGACAGAGTCTTTGCCTCGGCAGTTGGGCCGAGCGGTTTCTGGCGGAGAGCGGTTACACGGATGACCTGCGCCGGTCGGAGAAGAATCCTGAAAACGCGGAGAATCGTGTTCGCAACTTAAAAGAACTGGCGGTGTCGCTGGACGGCAAGACCGCCGCGAGCGCAAAGCCGGCGGAGCAGTTGGGAAAGTTTCTCGAAGAGCTGACGCTGGACAGCGATCGCGAGGAGGAGAAGGAGAACGAGGGCGACGCGGTAACGCTGATCACGATGCACAGTTGCAAGGGGTTGGAGTTTCCGCACGTCTATGTCGTGGGCCTGGAGGACGGGTTGCTGCCGCACGCGCGCTCGAAAGTCGAGGGCACGATGGACGAGGAGCGGCGGCTCTTTTACGTGGCGATCACGCGCGCGATGAAGACGCTGACGATCAGCCATTGTCTGGGCCGCAAGAAATACGGCCAGGTGATGCCGTGCCATCCGTCGCCGTTTCTGAAGGAGCTGCCTGCCGAACTGGTCGAGCACGCCGACGAAAAGGGCCGGCAGCCGGTGGCGGTGGATTCGGGGAAGAACATGTTCTCCGCCATGCGCGAGGCTTTGGGTTAGAGTGGCGGCGATGAAATTGATTGAACGATGAAGATCGCCGGCCTGTCCCCATTTCGTAGCGGGTAAATTATGTCGCGAAGCACTTTTTATATTATTGGCGCCCTCCTGCTGGGCATCGGCGCGCTGCTGTTTGTGGGAAGGATACGAACCACCGTGATCGTCGCGCCCACACCTGTCGTCACGACCGCGGCGGCGGTTGATCCAGGTAATTACATTGAATCCAATTATAGGAGTTCAAACATCGTGGTGTTGCCCGTCCTTGTGACTCCACCCACTCCACCGTCCACCGTCATCGGCATCACGCCCGCACCGCCCGATCCCGAGGCCGTCGCGAAAATCGCCGCGCTCGAAAGGGACTACCTCGCCGCGATAACCCAGGACGACCGGATGGATGTCGTCAACAGCCTCGGCGAGATCGTCAGTGGTGAAACGGTGAAAAGTCTCGCGCGGCTCTTCGAGCAGGAGAAGGACAAGGATTTGCAAGTCCATCTCGTCGATGCGCTGCAGAGCATTTCCGGATTCAAGGAGGAGAAGCTCGCCTTCCTCGCGACCGCGATCAGGCCCGCGCTCGACCGCGATGTGCGCCAGGCGGCGATTGATGGTTTGATCGACCTTGAACACCGGCGCTCCATCCGCGTGCTGCAACCCTTGCTGAACGACGCCGACGACACCATCGTCCAAGCGGCCAAGAGCGCGATCTTCATCCTGGAATCCCCCCTCACCCCGCCGCTGTCCGACCCGCTCAATCCTCCGCCGTCCGACCCGTGACCCCCGGGTGGGGCGAGACTCTGTTGATCGCCTCCCTCACCTGGTCGGCGGCGGGATGATCACCGTCTGCCCGGGCTTCAACTGGCTAAAATTCACGCCGGGGTTCGCCTCGCGGATCGCGCTCATCCGCACGCCGTAAGTCAGCGAAAGATGCGCGATGGTTTCGCCGGGCGTGGCCAGATGCGTGCCGCTCGGCAAGACTGGCTCCGGCGTGGGCGTCGGTTCGGGCAGCTCCAGACCCAGCACCTTCGCCTCGGCCTTCTTCTGCTGTTCCTGGACGAACTTGTTCAACGCCGCCCTCTGCTCCGCCGTGAGAGATTTGTCATTGCGGATGCGCTCCTGTTCCAGAGCGACAGCCTTCTTGATGTCCAGCAGCGCATCGGAGGCCACCTCGGAAATTTCCAACGCGGAATCGCCCGCCACTTTGGCATTCGCCGCCTCGGCGATTTGATAGGCGGCAAACCGCTCCGGCGTGAGCGCGGTCTTGAGCGCGACCAGTCGGTCCCTCTCCAGTTCCTCGCGTTTCTTGACGGAGGCCGCGTCTGAGCTGCCGGCCAGCAGGGCCAGCTCGCGGTCCAGCGCGTCGGTCGCGCGGAAGAGCGCGCGAAATTCGTCGGGCGTCGGCTCAATGCCCTTCACCTCCTGGCGCAACTGGGCGGAGTTGGACGAATGGCGCAGCTGAAATTCCTCGAGCTGCGCCGGGTTGAGAAACTCCGCCAGCTCGGTGCGCGTCTTCTCGCGGAGCTTTGCCATCTCGGCGACGCCGGGGAAGGTTCCGCCCAGTTCCTCAAGATAAGCCTGCAGCCGTTCCCGCGAACGGGCACTGATGGCCCGCACCGCCTTTTTCGTCTCCTCCGGCAGCGCGCCCAGCACCGGCCCGGCCAGCGGAACGATGGCCGGATCAAACGGCGCCGGCCCGTCATTCCATTTCGGGCCGAGCAGTTTCGTGAGCAGCGCCCGGCGCTCGTCTTCCAGCAGCCCGGCCCGCGCCCGGATCGAACGCTGCAATTCCTGGCTGGCTTCCGCGCGCCACCATTCTTGATCCTGCGCGCCGGCGTCCTCGTTTCGTTTCCGGGCGAACAACTGGTTCACGTCCGCCACGATGATGTCGCGCACCGTCGTCTCCGGGCAGCCAATGGTGCGGAGGTTGGCGATGTAGGTGACGTAATCGGACGACTCCACGGACAGCCAGGAAAAATCAATCGGCCGCACCAGGATGTTCGTCTTGACGATGCGGATGGGGTTGTTGGAGATGACGGACAGACGGTCGATCGGCCGGACGGCGAGCAGGGCGGCTGGGGGGGGACGCAACCACACGATCAAGGCGACCAGAAGCACCGCGTTGATCACGAGCGAAAGGGCCAGAAATATTCTCGCGCGCACGACGCAACTTCCCTGCTTCAACCCCGCCA
>CANMZY010000224.1:0-5858 GCA_947502425.1 Verrucomicrobiales bacterium | reverse complement strand
GACGCAGCGGTTGACGCCTTTCACCTCGTTGATGATGCGGGTGGAAAGTTTTTCGAGCAGGTCGTAGGGCAGCTTCACCCAGTCGGCGGTCATGCCGTCCTGCGATTCCACGGCACGGATGGCGATGGTGAAATCGTAGGTGCGCTCGTCGCCCATCACACCCACGCTGCGGCACGGGAGCAGCACGGCGAAGGTCTGCCAGGTCTTGTAATAAAGGCCGCGGGCTTTCATCTCCTCGACGACGATGGCGTCGGCGTTGCGGAGGATGGCGCATTTTTTCTCGGTCACTTCGCCGAGCACGCGCACGGCCAGGCCGGGGCCGGGGAAGGGCTGACGATAGACGATCTCCTTCGGCAGGCCGAGTTCGAGGCCGAGCAGTCGGACCTCGTCTTTGAACAGGCATTTTAACGGCTCGACGAGCTGGAACTTCATGTTCTTGGGCAGGCCGCCGACGTTGTGGTGCGACTTGATCATCGCGGCGGGATTGCCGGCGATGGGAACGGACTCGATCACGTCGGGGTAAAGCGTGCCCTGCGCGAGAAACTTTGCCTTCCCCGCACGTTTGGTCGCGGCCTGGAAGACATCAATGAACGCCTTGCCGATGGCCTTGCGCTTCTTTTCGGGATCGGTGACACCCTTGAGCTTTCTCAGGAAGAGCGCGCTGGCGTTTTCGTATTGCAGCTTGATTTTGAAATGGCGTCCGAAAACTTCGCGCACCACGTCGGCCTCCTTCGCGCGGAGCAGGCCGTTGTTGACGAAGATGCAGGTGAGTTGCGGGCCAATGGCCTTGTGCAGCAGCGCCGCCGCGACGCTGGAATCCACGCCGCCGCTCAGGCCGAGAATCACCTTTTCCCCGCCGACCTGCGCGCGGATTTCCTCGACGGACTGTTCCAGATAGCTGCGCATCGTCCATTTCTTGCCGCAGCCGCAGACGCCGTGGACGAAGTTGCTGATGATCTCGCGGCCGCGCGGCGTGTGGACGACTTCGGGATGGAACTGCAGACCGAAGAATTTCCGCGCGTGATTTTCGATGACGGCGTATTCGGAATTTTCCGTGACGGCGACCGGCACGAAGCCCTTCGGCAGTTTGGTCAGCTTGTCGCCATGCGAGTTCCAGACCTGGAGGGTGGTCGGCAATTTGTTGAACAGCGCGCAGGAGGCGTCCTTCACGGTCAGCGTGCCCTTACCATATTCGCGCTTCTGGCCCTTCTCGACCTTGCCGCCGAGGAATTGCGCGAGCAGTTGCACGCCGAAGCAGATGCCGAGCACGGGCCGGCCGAGGTTGAAAATTTCCTTATCCGGCAGGGGCGCATCCTTGGAGTAAACGCTGTTCGGCCCCCCGGAGAGAATCAGCCCGCTGGGTTGCAGCGCGGCGATCTCCGCCGCCGGTGTGTCGTAGCGGAGGATGGTGGAGTACACGTTGCACTCGCGGATGCGGCGCGCGATGACCTGGGTGTATTGGGAACCGAAGTCGAGGATGACGATTTGTTCGTTCATGAAAACAAGGGGCAAGTGTTTGCCTTCCGACAGCGGAAATGGCGAGAACAATTTTGGCGGAGGAGAAAACCGATGAAGGGGAACACGCGCGGCTGCCCGCGCAGCAGGCGGCTACTGCTTCACCATCTTGACTTGCCCGGTGGCGGGATCGTATTGGAATTTCATCCCGGTCGGCGCGGCGCGCAGTTTGGGCAGCACGCCGGAGGTGACCAGTTCGTGCAAGTCTTTCGGGTAGCGCGATTCCTGGTCGAAGAACGCCTTGATCGCGGAATCCAGCGAGACGGCGCCAAGGGTTTTGACGGCGGTCTGCTGGCCTTTGGCGACGGCCCCGAGGTAATCCACGGGCGCGGTGACCGGATTGCCCGCGGCGGGCTTGGGGGCCGGCTCCTCCTTTTTGCCGCAGGCGGAAAAAGTCAAACAGGCCACCGGCAACAAAAAGACGAATCTTTTCATGTGCGCGGCGGCCTGTTTGGTTGTTTGGGTTGTCCGCCCCGGCCGGGGAGGCTGGAGCGGAAATTATCAGACGGCCAGATTACTTGGCAGGCGCGGCAGGCGCGGCAGGCGCGGCGGGCGCGGCGTTGGTGGAGGGCTTGGTGGGCGTCGTGTCGGACGGTGTGCAACCCGCAAAGGAGAGGGCGGCAACGAGGGTCAGGAGGTATGCGATTTTCATGTGGTGGTATGTTGTTATGTTTTTGTTTGATGCTTTCACTGCATTTGCAGCCGTGGCATTGGCGGAAATCTACCGGACGGCGTATTTTTGCCAAGTACTAAAAACGGGCCTCCGACCAGCACCGGCGCGAGGGCGCGGACCTGGCACCATCAGGTTCCACCGGCCGCTATTCATCCGGACCACCCGGATAAAAACTTTCGCTCAGGATCAGGTTAAGATCGTGCGTCGCTAGGGTGAGTTCGGCGAAAGTGCCGGCGGCGGCGGCGCTCGGAGGGCCGGACTGAAATCGTTTCGAAAGTCGTCGAAAGCGCACGCTGAGAGCGGCGTCCTCCGCCGTGTCCCCCAGCGCGCGGAGCAGGTGCAGAACACGGTCGGCCCGCTGGCGGGTGCGGCGGATCAGGCGAAGGGCGGAGGTGGTTTTGACCCGCCCTTCGCGGACGGCCTGGAACAAGGCGCACTCAAACGCGCGGCAATGTTGCGGACGATCCGCATAGACGCCGCAGCGGCAACCGTCAAACGCCGCGCAGGGCTGCGTAAACTTCCCCGGGCCGCCGGGCGGACGCGCGGCACGCACCGGCAGGCCCAGCAACTTCAACCGCGCCGCGTCATCGCCGGGCTGCAGTTCCACGTCGCGAAAAATCACCCCGTTGCAGCAGAGGCCGCAGTTCAGGCAGAGCTGTTCGACAATGGTCGCGCCGGGTGTCATCGGATTTTGATGGCGGCCAGCCTGAACTCTTTCACGCGCGGAGGCAATCGTCCGCTCCGCGCCCGCGCCAACGATTCTGGCCAGTTGCCAGTTGTCAGTCCGCCGCCGGCGATGGCAAGCTGCGCGCGATGACCAACTCCATTCGCTGACATGATCGGGACGCTCTTGAACGTGGCGGGAATTCTGATCGGCGTGCTGGCCGGACGTTTCACCCGGCCCTTTTCCGAAGCCCGGCAGCAGAATCTGAAAATTTACCTGGGCGTCTTCACCACGGTCGTCGGGCTTCGGCTCACCTGGGAAGGATTGAACGGCAGCTTCGGCCAGATCACGAAACAACTGGGCATCGTCCTCCTGGCCCTGACTCTCGGCCGGCTCGCCGGACGGGTGCTACATCTGCAAAAGGCGATGAACCGGCTGGGGCAGATGGCGAAGCGGAGCCTCGAGTCCGCGCAGGCCGGCGGAAAGAAATCCGCGAACGAAGGATTGATGACCGGCGCGCTGCTCTTCTGCGCCGCGCCGTTGGCGGTCATCGGCTCGGTGCTGGACGGGCTGGACGATCATCATTACCAACCGCTGCTGCTCAAGGCCGTGATCGACGGCCTCGCGGCGATGGCCTTCGTGCCGATGTTCGGCTGGGGCGTGCTGCTGGCGGTGATCCCGCTTGCGGCCTGGCAGTGCGGCCTGACCCTCGGCGCCCAGGCGCTGGGGCCGCTGCTGGTGGAACACGGCCTGCTCGGATCAGTTTACGCCACGGCCGGCCTGTTGATTTTCTGCGTGGCGCTCATCATCTTCGGGCTGAAAAAAATCGAACTGGGCGACTATCTGCCGGCCCTGGCCGTCGCGCCGCTGCTGACGTGGCTGTGGAAGTAGAAAGGCGTCAGTCGAAAAACCGCCGTTGAACCGCAGATCAACGCGGATGAACGCGGATGGCCAAGGGCGTTCCGTGACGGAGCCTGATTCCTCCAGCGGGTGAAGTGCTCTCCGTCCGCCCCGCTTGGTTGACGGTCAATTGATCTGCGTTCATCTGCGGTTTCCAAGTTCAGCCTTCCGTTCCCGGCCGGCGGTCTTTTTCCAGCGGGGTCTTGAGCAGGCCCGGCACGGTCTGGTGTGGCGGCGCGTCGAAGGCCTCGAGGCCGAACTGGATTTCGCGCGGGTGGGCGCGCAGGCGCAGCGAGCGGAACAGCCGGTCCCAGACGGAGCAGAGCGAGGAGTAATTGGAGTCCGTCTCCGGCCGGAGGCGCGAGTGATGCACCTTGTGGATCGCGGGTGTGACGACCAGACAGCGCAGCGGGCGGTCCAGCCATTCCGGCAGCCCGATGTTCGCGTGATGAAACTGCACGACCGCGAAGAGCAGCGTTTCGTAGAGGACAATTTCCCAGGCGCGCGCGCCGAGCAGCAGGATCACGGGAATCCGCAGCGCATGGGAGAGGACGACTTCGCCGAGATGGAAACGGCTGGCGGTGGTCACGTCCATGCGCGCGTCGGAATGGTGGACGCGATGAAAACGCCAGAGGAACGGGACGCGATGGTTCAGCCGGTGCCACCAGTAGAGCCAGGCATCCAGCAGGACAATCGCGCCGAGGACGCGCGCCCACGGCGGCAGCGCGACGAGGTGGAGCAGTCCGCAGCGGTGGCGCTCGGCCCACTCCGCCGCCGCCCACCACAGGCCGGCGAAGAGGAGCGCGGCCAGGGCGGCGTTCAAGACCCCGAGAAACACATTCCGCGCCCCGTGCCGGAGCCGTTCATCCCGCCGGCCTTGAAAAAACGGAAAAAGGGGCGAGACGGTTTCCCAGCCGAGCAGGAGAAGCAGCGGCACCAGGGTGAACTGCCAGCGGGCGCGGGCCAGCGCGGTGAAATTTTCCGCCCGCACGTCCGGCCAGGCGCGCATGACCAGCAGGATCAGCACAACCAGCCCCAGCGCGCCGCCGAGCGCGAGGATGATTTTTCGTTGCACCGGAGAAAATTCCACGGGGCCAGTCTAGCCGCGCGGCGGGGATTGGCAATGAGACCAAATCCTTGGTGGTGTCCGAATTTGAACGGAGCGCGACTGTGTCACGGAGACCAACCGCAGCACGTCCGAAGGTCGAACGGTGGGGAATGCTCTGCACGCGCCCAGCCATGCGGAGCCGCTGCGGTTGGTCGAGGACGACACCGCCGCGCTCCGGGGCAGGGTGCGGATGCGCCCGTTGCCCGGTCGCGCCCGACGCGGGCCTTGAAGTTTTTTTTCGGCCCGCTAGTCTCCGGCCTTCCGTCCCCGGGACGGAACTGAAACCAACCAAGAAAAGGCTCAAATTATGGCACTGCGATTAGGCGATGAAGCACCGAATTTCACGGCGGACACCACCGATGGAAAAATTGATTTTCACCAATGGCTCGGCTCCGGCTGGGGCGTGCTCTTCTCGCACCCGGCGGATTACACCCCGGTCTGCACCACCGAACTCGGCGCAGTCGCGAAGATGAAGGGCGAGTTCGATCAGCGCGGCGTCAAGGTCAGCGCCGTGAGCGTGGATCCGATCGAGTCGCACCTCGGCTGGGTCGCCGACATCAACGAGACGCAGCAGACGACGATGAATTTCCCGATCATCGCCGACCCGGACCGCAAGGTCGCGACCCTCTACGACATGATCCACCCGAACGCGGACAGCACCTTCACCGTCCGCTCCGTGTTCGTCATCGGGCCGGACAAGAAGATCAAGCTCACGCTCACCTACCCGGCGGCGACCGGGCGCAATTTTCTGGAAATCCTGCGCGTGATCGACTCGCTGCAGCTCACGGCCAGATACAAGGTGGCCACGCCGGCCAACTGGGTGGACGGCCAGGACTGCATCATCACCACGGCGGTGCCGGACGCCGAGGTGCCGGCGCTCTTCCCCAAGGGCGCGCGCACCGTGAAACCGTACCTCCGCTACACGCCGCAGCCGAACCGGTGATCCGGCCCCTGGGAGCGCCGGCAGGATGCCGGCGCTCCCAGGGCTTCCGCCAACC
>CANMZY010000223.1:0-5867 GCA_947502425.1 Verrucomicrobiales bacterium | reverse complement strand
GGGGAAACGGGGAGAGACGGCACCGCGCGCCAAGTCTCCACGCGCGTCCAGAATCTTCTCCCTCTCCCCGGGGGAGAGGGCCGGGGTGAGGGCGGGCAATCACTCCACACTTTTCTATCTCGCCCGCCCTGTTCTACCCGCGTCTTGCGTTTTGGCTTTTGCCTCATTTAAGCTCGCCTCAACAAATCGAAAAATTATGCGCACCCTTTTGCTCGGCATCGACTGCGGCACTCAATCAACCAAGGTTCTCGTGGTGGACGCACGGAGCGGGCGCGTGCTGGCGGAGGCCTCGCAGGGCCATGATTTGATTGCCGGCCTGCCGCCGGGTGCAAAGGAGCAGCACCCGCAGGCGTGGCTCACCGCGACCGCCAAGGCCATCAAGGCGGCCCTGCAGGGCGCGAAGGCGCGCGCGGGCGAGGTCGTGGCCATGGGCGTCAGCGGACAGCAGCATGGCTTCGTGCCGCTCGATAAAACCGGCGCGGTCATCCGTCCGGCCAAGCTCTGGTGCGACACTACCACGGCTCCCGAGTGCGCTGAGATCACGGCCCGCCTCGGCGGACTGAAGCAGACCATCGCCGCCCTGGGCAACTCCGTCCTGCCCGGCTTCACCGCCTCGAAAATCCTCTGGCTGAAAAATCATGAGCCGAAAAATTTCGCAAAACTCGCGACCGTGCTCCTGCCGCACGACTATCTGAACTTCTGGCTGACCGGCCACAAAGTCATGGAATACGGCGACGCCAGCGGCACCGCGCTGCTCGATGTGAAGAAGCGGAAGTGGTCGGAAGCCGCCGTGCGCGCCATCGACGCCGGTCTGGCGGACAAACTGCCGCCGTTGATTTCCAGCGATCAGCCGGCGGGCAACCTCTGCGCCGCGACGGCGAAGGAGCTTGGACTTTCCACGAGCACGCTGGTCAGCGCGGGCGGGGGCGACAACATGATGGGCGCGATCGGCACGGGCAACACGGCGGCGGGCGTCATCACCGCGAGCTTCGGCACCAGCGGCACCATTTACGCCTGCGCGGAAAAACCGGTCGTCGATCCGCGCGGCGAAATCGCGGCGTTCTGTGATTCGACGAACCGCTGGCTGCCGCTGCTCTGCACGATGAACGTGACGGTGGCGACGGAAATGATGCGCGACTGCTTCGGCTGGACGCACGAGGAATTCGCGGCGGCGGCGGCGAAAGTGCCGGCCGGTGCCCATGGCCTCGTGCTGCTGCCGTATCTGGAGGGCGAGCGCACGCCCAACGTGCCGGACGGCACCGGCGTGATGCTCGGGGTGAACACGAAGAATTTCGGCCCCGGCCAGTTCGCCCGCGCCGCGATGGAAGGCGTGACGCTGGGCATGAATTACGGCCTGCGCCGTCTCGCTGAACTCGGCGTGAAGCCCCGGCAAATCCGCGCGACCGGCGGCGGCGCGAAGTCCAAGGTCTGGCGGCAGATCATGGCGGACATTTTTAACGCGGAGGTGGTGACGTTGAAAGTGGGCGAGGGCGCGGCCTACGGCGCGGCGTTGCAGGCGCTCTGGTGCTGGCGGCTGCAGGCGGGCGAAAAAGTTTCCATCCACGAGATCACCCAGCAGTTTGTCACGCTCCACCGCGCCGAGACGGCGACGCCGCAGAAGGAAAACGTGGCCGTCTATCGCGAGCTGCAGGCCTTGCAGGATGAAACTTCCCGTTCGCTGCGCGGTGTGTTCGCCCGGCACCGCCGGTTTGTTTCGAGGTGAGGTGTCAGCCCTACGCTCGCCCTCTCCCCCGGGGAGAGGGAGAAGTTTCTGACGTGTGTTGAGGCTCGGACACGCTGTGCAGTCTCTCCGCATTCTTCCCACTGCCGTCCGGAAACCGAGAACGCATCGAAAGCCAAATGGCGGAGTGAGTTCCCCGGGGGAGAGGGCCGGGGTGAGGGCGGAATTTCCCGGCTCCACGTGGCCTGCCGAAGACGTTCGGGAACCAGCTATTTCATCCGCACCAGCCGGAGGGAATCCGCATCGAACCAGACGTCGCCCTTGCTGGCGCGCAGTTCGCAGACGAGGACGATTTCATCGCCGGGCGGCGGGACGTCGAATTCGTAGGCGAGCATTTTCCAGGGGGTGTCGCCGGACATCTTGTTGGTCCGCTCGGCGAGCGAGCCCGAGATGCGCAGCCCGGCGCCGGCGCCCTTCGTCGGGGTGATCACGGGCACGACGCCGGCAGTGCGGGCCAGGCCCTCGAAACGGTAGTGACCGGCCTCCAACTGAACGGCGGCCCGCCAGGAGGTCGCTGAAATCATGGCGGTGGTGATGCGGAGCACGGCCCGGCCGTCGGGGTCTTTGGCCTGTTCGAGCTTGGCGGTGGCCGACTCGTTCTCGATGCGCCAGCCGGTGATTTTGGCGACGCCGCTCTGGAACTTGAGGGGCTGGGGCGCGGGGGTGTTGAGTTGTTTTTCCAGGGAGGCGGCGCGGGCCACGATGAGGTCGCGGATGCGATTGGCCTGGCCCTGGTAGTCGCGGGCGGCGTTGGGGTCGAGGGTGGCCAGGGCGCCGGTGACGGTTTTGGCGAGCTGAGCCACGCGGTTGGTGAGGACCTTGACCTGAAAAACATTGGTGTAAATCTCGCTGAAGCGCTGACGGTAGAGACGGCGGCCCTCGGCGGTGCGCATGAAGGCGTTGGCGACTAGGCCGTTCATGTTGGGAATCATCGGGCCGTTCACCTCCCAGAACATCTGGTCCATGCCGTGCGGAAAGAAAACCATCCGGTCGGTCTTGAGGTCGTGGAAGACGCGGTAATTGTTCCGGTTCATCATGTAGCCGTCCCAGTCCCACAACATCGCCTCGAGCACCAGGTAATTGACGAACCGGTCCACGTCGAGAGTCTTCTGGAGACGGTCCCAGCGCTTGCTGTTGTCCGGCTCCTGGGCGGCGGCGGCGAGAGCCTTCAAATCGGCCCAGTTGCTGTTCTCGTCGCCGGATTCCAGATTCAACTGGTCGGTGATTTCGCGCAGGAACCCGCCGTCATAAAGGTTGCCGTCCGGGTTTTTGAAATAGATGCCGAGAAAATCCTTGGAGAACCCCTCCTTCATCACGAAGAGGCCGAGCTTGCGCCCGTTCAACTCGACGAGCGCGTGCGTGCCGCGCGTGGCCGGCACGCCGACGGCGCGGAAAAGCTCGCCACACAGAATCTCGGTCAGGTAGCTGCCGTCCTGCACAGAGTTGTTCAGGTGAATTTTGCGGAGGCCGTGAAATTTCTGGTCGGGGGTGAACTTGCCGAAGCTGAGGGTGAGGGCCGGCTTGTCATCCACGCTGCGGGTGCTGCCGGCGGCCCCTTTCACATGGATGGCCACGTCCTTGTACACCTTGCCGCCCTCGGTGATGGTGGCGCGGGCATACTTGCGCGGTTCCCGGCGCAGCGCGTTCAGTTCCGGGGCGGACACCTCGATTTTGAAGTGGAGCACCACGCCGTTGGTGAACAGTTCCGCGCCGGGCGCGGGCTTGGCGCGCTGGCCGTTTTTTGGAATTCCGAAACTGCCCTTGGCCGGAGGCGTGGCCGCGCCGGTGGAAAAAACCGCCAGGCCCGCCAGCAGTAGCAGGCGGGCTGGGAACTGGCGCAGTTCGTTGAGCATGGATTTCAAGAGCAGGTTTTGACGGTTGTTGCCGGCAATCGTTCAATCAAGATTTATTTGGGCCGGAGGCGGTGGCGGGATGATCTGCCGCCGGTTTGGCAAACGCGAATTCCTTGCCCAGGCGCACCACCTCGGCGTGCAGGCGGCGGGACATTTCCTTGCGGTCCAGCCCTGGCTCGAGCGGCGGGCCGAAGGCCACCCGCGCCCGCACCTGCCGCTTGGAAAGCAGATTCAGGAAGTGCGGAAAAAACGTCATGTCTCTCCAGTAGCAAACCTCGGCCCCCACCGAGCCGTCCTCGAGCCAGTAGCCGATCCACGCCGCAGAAACAGGCCAGCCGTTGGCCGCCGCCGGTTCGAGCAGGGACGAGCGGAACGGCAGCACCCGGTGCCCGTCCGAACTGGTGCCTTCCGGAAAAATGGTCACGGGCAGGCCGCAGTCAATGACCGGTTGAAATTGCGCGCCCACGGCCGTCACGTCGCCCTTGCGTCCGCGGTTCAGAAAGAGCGTGCCGGCGGAGCGCGTCAGCCAGCCGATCACCGGCCAGCTCCGCACTTCCTGCTTCGAGACGAAGATCATGGGGCGCGAGGCGCCGAGCAGCGGAATGTCCACGTAGCTGAGATGATTGCAGACCAGCACGCCGCGGGCGGGCGGGTGGCCGGAGATCTCGACCTGGACGCTCAAGACGCGCAAAAAATGCGGCGACCAGCGCCGCATCCACCGCGCCCGCCGCCGGTGATCCACCCCGCCCCGCTCCCGCCAGCTTTCTCGGAAAAGAAAATCCAGCAGCGCGGCGAGGGAAACTCCGAGGAAAAAAACGAGCCGCCAACACACTCGGAAAGGATGTCGCGCCATTGCCGGGTCAGCTCAGAAACCGCTGGATGGTGGCCGGGGGCAGCGTGTCCAGATCCATCAACGTCAGAAAATCAATGGTCTTGAATTCGCGGTCAATCGCCGGCGGCCCGCAAATTTTTGCGCCGAAAGAGAGATAGGCCAGCAGCAGTTTGGGCACCTTGGGCGGATGATCCGTCGCCTGCCCGAGCGGGCAGGCCCAGGCCGGCAGCGGCACGGTCTGAAAGGCGGCGGGCGCCAGAAACCGGTTCTGCAGCGCCGCATACATGGCCGCGCCCACCTGCGGATCCTGCGACGTGAGCGAGCTGCACCCCACCAGATAGCGGCCGCCCTGTTCCCGCGCGTAGGCCGAGATGCCCTTCCACAAAAGACCGAGCACCACGAGATTCCGATGCTGGCTGTGGACGCAGGCCCGGCCCAGTTCCACGAGCTGCCCGCGCACCGGCTCGAAGGGTGCAAAATCAAATTCCTGCGCGCTGTAGTAGCCGCGCCCGGCGGCGGCGGTCGCGCCCGTCTGCAGCCGGTAGGTGCCGACGACTTCGTGGGTGCGCACATCCTCGACCAGCAGATGATTGCATACCTCGTCGAACGGGTCGGCGTCCCGGCAGGTGGTGTAGGAATGTTCCAGCCCCTCGTTCAACTCGAGGTTGAAAACGAGGAACCGCAGCGTTTGCGCCGCCCGGACGTCCTCGGCGGACGCGGCCCGCCGCAGTTGATAATGACTCCGCTCGCCGCTGCGCGACAGGACGCGGTCCCCCATCTTGGAGGCTGGCTCGGTAAATGATTGTGTTTTCATGGCGCGGAAATTAGCCGCCGGACCGCCGGCTGGTTAATTGAAAAACTTCGACGACCAATTGATTCGTTGAATACCGGTCCATTTCCGTGGCTCTGCCGCGAAGATGCCGGACCGTTTTTTTTGACATCGGCAGACTACCGGATTCCGCCGCCTTGCCCAGCCAATAATTGTGAGGATTGAGTGACGGCCCGGTGGCGGGGTGTGGACCGGAAACACCGCCATCGCCGGGGAAGCGGCACGCTCCACTGTGACCGCTGGCGGGCCGGGCGCGTCGCTCAGGGCGCGTCGCTTGACGACTAGACGGACGCGTTTTGGAGAGCGGTGGCAGGCGGACGCTACTCCGCTTTAGGGACGAGTGTCGCCGGGAATTTGTTCGCGCTCTGCCGTCCGAAAGCGCCGTGGTCGTTTCGCTCTGCCGGCGCAGTCCAAAAACTTCCCACCGCTGGCTCACGATGCGTCCAAATGTGCCTCACCCCCGATTTTCAAGCTTGCTTCATGGTGGCCGGCCCGGAAATATGCGGCCCTTATGGAATCTGAAGCACCGCCGTCCGTGGCATTATACAATTTCTTGGGCTGGCTCAACGCGAACAAAAAACCGATCGTCGCGGTCGTCGTCGTCGTGACCCT
>CANMZY010000222.1:0-5900 GCA_947502425.1 Verrucomicrobiales bacterium | reverse complement strand
AGGAATTCCTGATAGAGCGCGAGCACCGGGTATTTGTGCAGCGCGGGCGCCTCCAGCGAATTGTAAAATTCCACACTGGCGGCGGCGAGATTGGCGGTCTGGAGAAGCGCGACCAGCTTGTGCGCGCGACCCGGCCGGCCATTCCACGCGTCGGGGAAATGGGCGAGCTGCTGATACGCCCAGGCCGTGGCTATGCCAAACCCCGGATGCACGAGCAAGAACGCGGCTCCGCGCAGCGCAGGAAAGGCGTCCAGCGATTGAACGTGCTCGCCACGGCTGGTCGCGAGCGCGGGCTGATCCTGGAGAAAAAACGGAATGTCCGAGCCGAGCTGCGCCGCCAGCGCGTGGAGCGCCCTGCCATCCAGCGGGCCGCCGAAGAGTTCATTCAAGCCGAGCAGCGTGGTGGCCGCGTTGCCGCTGCCGCCGCCCAGCCCGGCGGCCATCGGGATTTTTTTCTCCAGATGGATTTTCACACCGTCGCCGATGCGCGCCGCCTGCAAGAACGCCGTGGCCGCGCGATGAACCAGATTGCCGGCGTCCGTCGGGAGGGCCGGCTCGGAGCAGGTCAGTTGCACGCCCGGCCCGGCCTTGGAAAAGCTCAGGCCGTCATGCAGCCGGACGGGGTGCATGACGGTTTCGAGCTCGTGAAAGCCGTCCGGACGTTTGCCGAGGATGTTCAGCAGCAGGTTGACTTTGCAGGGCGAGTTTTTTTCGAGCATAAAAAAAGCGCCAACAGGGAATGTTGGCGCTTGGGAAAAAGCGGCGCTCAGTTTTCGAAGATGCGGAACCGGCTGCCGGGAATCATCGGGGCGACGTCGCCGCCGCTGAAGCCGAGCGAGGTGTCCGTGTGGAAGAGCGAATCAGAAAGCAGATTGGGCTTGTAGCTGTCCGGATAGACGGGAAATTCCGTGAGCGCGATGCCGGGGAACGAGGACATGCCTTTGATGCTGGGGTCGGGATAAATGCGGACCTTGGGGGTGAACCAGGCGTTGTAGGTGGGCGTCGGAATCGGAAAGGTGGCCACTTCAAAAACACCGATGGTGGTCCGCATCAGGGTGCGGGTCATGCCGCGGGTCGCCCCGCTGATGAAGGTGGTGCTGGTGTTGTCCCAGAGCGCGGTCTGCTCGATGGAACGGCGGAATTCCCCACCGCGCAGCAGTTCCGTGGTATTCAACAGCCCGCGCCCGAGCTTTTTCTCGGGGCCGGCGCAACCGGAGGTGAAAATCAGGGCGGTGGCCGCCAGCGTCAGAAGGAATGGAATACGCATATTTATTAGCTGTTCGGCGGAGGTTATCACCGGAGGTGGTCTTGTAAAGTTGTTTTCTGGGAACGACCGGCACGCCGGTCTCCGACCCGGCGTGTTCTCGAACTGAACCCAACGACTGTCGGGCCGGAGGCCGGCGCTCCAACGGCGGGCGAATCTGCCGCACTTTGCCGGGCCATGCCCCGCTACCGTCTCTCCTCCACGCCCAGCCCGGTTTGGCGCGGCGCGTTCGCGAAGGAAATCATCCCCTGCTCCGCCGTCACGCCGCGATACGGGTCGTTGGTGATGAGCAGATGGGTGTCAAGATCGAGATGGTCGGTGAGTTCCGCCAGATGCGCGGCGGCGGTGATGAGCAGGCTCGATTCGATCATGCAGCCGAGCATCGTTTGCAGCCCGGCGCGCAACGCGGCCTGGAGTGCCTCGCGCGCACCGGTCAGCCCGGCGGTCTTGGCCAGCTTCACGTTCACCCCATGAAACCCCTCGGCGCACCGCGCCGCGTCCTCCGCGCCACGATACGACTCGTCCGCGAACAGCGGCAGCGGCGAACGCTCCCGCAGCCAGCGCAGATCGGCCAGATCGGTCGCCGCCGGCAGCGGCTGCTCGACGAACTCGATGCGCCCGTCCGCCGCCAGCCATTCAATGTTCTGCAACGCCTCCTCCTTCGTGCGCCAGGCCTCGTTCGCATCCACGCGCACGATTTTTTCCGGCGCGACCTCGCGGAGGGCGGCCAGGTTCGCACGGTCATCCGTCGAGCCGACCTTCAGCTTCAAAATCGGATAAGCCGCGGCGAGCAGAACCTTCTCGCGAATTTTCTCCGGCGAGGCGAGGCCAATGCTATACGAGGTGACGTGCCGTCCCTCGGTGAAACCCAGCTCCCACATTTCATGCAAGGCCCGGCCCGCCCGCGCCGCCGCGCCGTCGAGCAGGGCCACGTTCAGCGCGCATTTCGCGGCGTAATTTCCCGGCGCGACCGTTTCGAGATAAACCATGCTGCCCGGCACGTCCTCGAACGAGAGCCGCACGGGATTCACTTTGCTCAGGAACGCGAGCACGGTCTCGGACGTCTCCTGATAGCGCGACGACGGGGCGGTTTCCCCAAGACCCCGCCCGCCCGCGTCATCGACCAACTCGACGAACACGGTGGGATAAGAACTCTTGCCGCCCGTGGCCGCGTTGCTGGAAACGGCCCAGGCGTGCGCGAGCTGGAGATCGAAGCGACGAAAGGTGAGTTTCATTTGTCCGGTGATGTTAGGACGCCGCTCGCTCCGGCGGCAAACTTTTTGGCGCAGGGCAGCTCCGCTGCGGAACGCCGACTGAAGTCGGCGTTCCCATCCGGTTCAGGCGTGCAAGACGCGAATTGTTTCGGGGTTGAACTTTGTCCGTGCCGGGTCGGAGACCGGCGCTCCGACAACCTGAAGGTTGAACTCCAACGAGCACGGCCTCGCCCCACGTTGGAGTTCACGCTTTAGCGTGTTCGCAGGCCAGGAGGAATCAAGCGCGTGGTTCTCCGCTCACTTCGCCGCCGGCACCTGGCCCGTGCCGCGCAGGTAAGCGACGAGATCACGCACTTCGGCGGCGGTCAGCACCTGCAAGATGCCTTCGGGCATCATCGAAAGTTCGCCGGGCGTGAGCGACTTCACTTCGCCGCGCGGGATGACGAGCGTGTCGTTCGGCGTGACGATGGTGACGGCGGTGCCGTCCTGCTTCGTCACAATGCCCGTGATCGAGCGGTCGTCCTTCGTCTCCAGCGTGCTAGTGCGATAGTCATTCGGAATGACGGCGTTCGGGTCGAGAATGTTTTGCAGCAGATAATCCAGATCGGCGCGGTTCGAGCCGGTGATGTCGGGGCCGATCTTGCCGCCCTCGCCGAACAGCAGGTGGCATTGCTGACAGGTGCGGGTGAACACCGCCCGGCCGCGCGCCGGTTCGCCCGCCGGGCCGGCCCCGAGCAGCGTCTTGTATTTCGCGATCTCCTTGAGCTTGTCCTCGCCGCTCTCGCGGGCGACGCCCCAGATTTTTTCCAACTGCGCGTTCACTTCCGCGTTTTTCAAACTGCGCAACTGCCGCACCACGTCGGCCATCAAATCGGACTTCGGCACCTGGCCCGACACCATGGCGGCGAGCAGCGCCTGGGCGAACGGGACGCGCGCCGCCAGCGTGTTCAGCGCGTCCTTCCGCTCCGCGACGGGCAGCGAACCGTAAACCTCCAGCACCGCCGCCGGCGTCCTGGCGTCATCATAGGAGGCGAGCGCGCGCAGGGCCGGCCCGCGCACGGCGGCATCGCGCAGCAAGGCCTGCAACGTGGCCGGGAGGGCGGGGTCTTTCGCGGCCAGCAGAGCGGCGAGCGCCTGCTGCCGCGCAGCGGCTTCGGCCTTGGGATCGGCGAGTAGGACGCGGAGCGCGGCGAGCGCGGCGCGGCTGCCGAAGGTGAGCGAGAGCGACTGCGCCAGTTCGCGCACCGGCGCGCTGGGGCTTTTGGCGAGCTTGGCGGAAACTGCCTCCCATCCCGCTGGCATGGCGACGCCGCGCCGGCCCTTGAGTCCCTCGGACATGCCCTTGAGAAGGTCGAACTGAAACTGGGGATCATCGCTCTGACCGAGCAACTGCATGAGCGCGGGCAGCGCGTCGTCGTTTTGGGCGCGCAGCGGGAAGACGGCGGCGGCACACAGCACGAGCAGCAGCAGAAGTCGTTTCATCAATGGCGAAAGAATAGTCCAGACGAATGACCGGCGGCAAATCAGAAGGAGGGCGCTCGCTCCCCGTAGCGGCGTCTCGGCAAAGCGCCGCCATTATTCTTGGGGGGCAACTGTGCGGCGGGTGATGTATTCGCGGACGAGGCGGAAATTTGGAGGGCGGGGACTTGTCACCGCTTTTTCCTTCGGCAACTTGTCGCCAAAGAAGCCCGCCTGCTGGGGGACGTGATGGATTACCGCCCGCGCCCCGCCCGCCTCTCGCCCTGGGTGCCGCGACAAGTCGCGACACGAAAAGGCTGGCGGACTCGGCGGCCCGCGCCCGGTCACTTGGCCGTCATGCGGCGGGTGATAAACTCGCGGACCTGGGGTATTTTGGTTTTGGCGAGGAGCTTCGCGGCGGAGGCCACGCTTTCGCCCGCAACGGGTTCGGCGGCATACCAATACATGAACGGGAGGTTTTGATCGGTGGCGTCCTCGGCGTGGGCGAGGAGGCCTTCGAGAATCTCGCCGCGCTGCGCGACCGGCAACCGCTGCAGGGCGGAGGCAAGGTAAAGGCGGACGACCGGTGACTTGTCCTCGCGCGCCAGACGGGCGAATTCTTTCAAAGCTTCATCAAAAGGTTTGCGGTCTTCACAAAGAAACTGAACCGACCAAGCCCTGGTCATTTCGTCCTGGCTCTGAAGCAGGCGAATCAACGCCGGTTGATCCAACTCTCCCACCACCCACCGAGTCCATAAGGCGCGCAATCCGGTTCCACCAAGTTGTCGGAGCGAGTTGGCAACCAGTTCAGTCGGCGGCTTGGCGCTGTAACGCTCCTGCAAAATCCTCTGCGCGTGTCGCGAGTGCCAGGCATTCTTGCTGGCGAGCAGGTTCACCAGTTCCAAATCACTCAGCTTCTGCAAATCCACCTTCACCGCCTTCACTTCGCCAAAGCTGACCTTGAAAATCCGCCCGTTGCTCCGGTCGTGCCCGGCCTCGTTGCCGTGATGGCACTGGTTCTTGTCATACCAGTCGATCATGAAGACCGAGCCGTCCGGGCCGGTCAGCAGGTTGAGAACCTGCGACGAGCGGTCGTTGAAGCTGGCGAAGTCCGCGCCGTGTTTCCCCACGAAGCCGCTGCCCGCGCGCTCGGGGATGTCCATGTTGATCCGCGCGCCGTGGATGTTGTTCATGAAAATCTGGCCGCGATATTCCGGCGGGAAACTGTCGCCCTGATAGACGAGCAGGCCCGCGTGCGCGTGGCCGCCGCCCACGGCGTCGCTGCGGCCGTTGCCCGCGTGCGGTCCCTTATCGCCGAGATAATGCCGGTGATCGGCGATGGTTTTCAACTCGCCATAGACGAACGGATGGACCGTCCTGCCGCCGCCGCTGTTCGGGGAAATGCGTGCGACCTCGTCGGCGTTCGCCGCGTAGTGCGGGCCGCCCTGCCGCTGATATTTGCCGCCTTGAATCATGTGGAAGAGATGCGGAATCACGCAGGCCTCGATGAAGCACTGACCGTTCGCGTCGAAGTCGATGCCCCACGGATTGCTCGTGCCCTCGGCGAAGACCTCGAACTGTTTCTTGGTGGGATGATAGCGCCAGACGGCGGCATCGACCCATTGGCGCCCGGCCTTCGGAGTCCCCGGCTGGCCGACGCTCGATGGACAGAAGACGCCGTGACATCCGTAGAGCCAGCCGTCCGGGCCCCAGGTGAAGGTGTTCAGCACCTCGTGCGTGTCGGCCTTGAAGTCCCAGCCGTCGAGGAGAACCTGCGGATCACCGGCGGGCTTCGGGCTGTCCCCGTCTTGCACGGGCACGAACATCAGGTAAGGGGCCGCGCCAATCCACACGCCGCCGAAACCGATTTCAAGACCGCTGACCAGGTTCAGCTTCTCCATGAAGACGGTGCGCCGGTCGAACTTGCCGTCGCCATCCGTGTCTTCGAGGACGAGGATGCGGTC
>CANMZY010000221.1:0-5917 GCA_947502425.1 Verrucomicrobiales bacterium | reverse complement strand
TTATTTTTACATGGTGATGTTCGGCGCGCATCTCGCGCTGGGGCTGCTGCTCCTCGTGCCGTTCGTGGTCTTCGGCGCACTGCACATCAAGAACGCGCATGACCGCACCAACCGCCGCGCCGTCCGTGTGGGCTATCTGCTCTTCTTCATCAGCCTGGTGCTGCTCCTCACCGGCGTGGCGCTGATGCGGTTCGATTTTTTCGTCATCAAGAATCCCAGCCTGCGTTCACCGATCTACTGGGCGCATGTCATCACGCCGGTGCTGGCCGTGTGGCTGTACGTGCTGCACCGCCTGGCCGGGCCGCGCATCCACTGGCAGGCCGGGGCGCGGTGGGCGGGCGTGGTCGGGTTGGTGGTGGTCGCGATGGTTTTCCTGCACTCCAAGCATCCGCAGAAAAACCAGGATGGCTCGGTGGAGGGAAAGAAATATTTCGAGCCGTCGCTGGCCCGCACCGCCTCGGGCAATTTCATTCCGGCCCGGACGCTGATGATGGACGACTACTGCCTCAAGTGCCACGCGGACGCCTACCAAGGCTGGTTCCACAGCGCGCACCATTTCAGTTCGTTCAACAACCAGCCGTATCTTTTCAGCGTGAAGGAAACGCGCGCGGTCTCGCTCCAGCGCGATGGGAACGTGAAGGCGTCGCGCTGGTGCGCCGGCTGTCATGACGTGGTGCCGTTTTTCAGCGGCGCGTTTGACGATCCCAACTTCGATATGGAGAAGCATCCGACCTCGCAGGCCGGCATCACCTGCACCGCCTGCCACGCGATCACGCACGTCAACAGCACGAAGGGCAACGCCGACTACACCATCGACGAGCCGGTGCATTATCCGTTTGCCTACAGCTCGAATGCGGCCCTGCAGTTCATCAACCAGCAGCTCGTCAAGGCCAAGCCGGACTTCCACAAGCAGACCTTCCTCAAGCCGCTGCACAAGACCGCCGAGTTCTGCTCCACCTGCCACAAGGTTTCGCTGCCCTACGAGCTGAACAAGTACAAGGAATTTTTGCGCGGCCAGAACCATTACGACACGTTTCTCCTGAGCGGCGTTTCCGGCCACAATGCGCGCAGCTTTTATTATCCCGAAAAGGCGCAAGTCAACTGCAACGGCTGCCACATGCCGCTGAAACCGTCCGCTGATTTTGGCGCGCAATTTTTCAATCCGACCAACCGTACCCTCAGCATCCACGACCATCTTTTCCCGGCGGCGAACACCGGGATCGCACATCTGCGCGGCCAGCCGGAAATCGTGAAGGCGCACCAGGAATTTCTCCAAGGCTCGGTGCGCGTCGATTTCTTCGGACTCAAGGAAGGCGGCGCGGTGGACAGCCCGCTCACGGCGCCGTTGCGTCCGCAGGTGCCGGAGTTGAAGCGCGGGAAAAATTATCTGCTCGAAGTGGTCGTCCGCACCGTGCGGCTGGGCCATCCCTTCACGCAGGGGACGGTGGACTCGAACGAAGTCTGGGTGGACGCGCGGGCCGCGAGTGCCGGGCGCGTCGTGGGCCGCAACGGTGCGCTGGGCGTGCTCAACGAAGTAGATCCGTGGTCGCATTTCATCAACGTCTTCATGCTCGACCGCGACGGCAACCGCATCGACCGCCGCAATCCGCAGGACATTTTCACGCCGCTCTACAACCACCAGATTCCGCCCGGCGCGGCGCAGGTCGTGCATTACAGTTTCACCGTGCCAGAAAATCTCGACGCGCCGCTGACCGTGGAAATCAAGCTGCAGTACCGCAAGTTCGACACGAAATACATGCAGCATGTGTTCGGGAAAAATTTCACCAACGACCTCCCCATCACCACTATTGCCGGCGACTCGATCACGTTTCCCGTCGAGGGCGTGGACGCCGCGCCGACGAACGCGCCGTCGCCGATCATTCCGTGGCAACGGTGGAATGACTACGGCATCGGCCTGCTGCTCGAAGGCGACAAGGGCAGCGAGAAGGGCGAGTTGATCCAGGCCGCGCACGCGTTCGAGCAGGTCGAGAAAATGGGCCGGCCCGACGGCCCGCTCAACCTGGCGCGGGTTTATCTGAAGGAAGGCCGGCTGGAAGACGCGGTGGGCGCATTGCAGCGCGCGGCCAAGACCGATCCGCCCGCGCCGCGCTGGACGATCGCGTGGCTGAACGGACTGGCGAACAAACAAAACGGCTACCTCGACAAGGCCATCGCCGAATTCCGCAGCATTCTCGAAGACAAATATCCGGAGCTGGACCAGCGCGGGTTTGATTTCAGCAAGGACTACGAGGTCATCAATGAACTCGGCCAGACGCTCTTCGAGCGCGCCAAGCTGGAGCGCGGCGAGGAGAACGCGGCGCGGCGGCGGGAATTTTTGCAGCAGGCCGTGGCGCGGTTTCAAAAGACGCTCGCGCTCGATTCGGAGAACGTGACCGCGCATTACAACCTCGCCCTGATTCACGCGCAGCTTGGCGACGACAAGCTCGCGGCGGAGCATCGCAAGCTGCACGAGCGGTACCGGCCCGACGACAATGCGCGGGACCGCGCCGTGGCCATCGCGCGGCGTGCGAATCCCGCCGCCGATCACGCGGCCCAGGCGGTCATCATTTATCAGTTGCAACGTCCGGGCGCGCCTGGACTGCCCGCCGACGCGCGGCCCGCTCCACGACCATGAACACCGACCCGACTGACAAGAGCAAATACACCGCGCCGCCGCCGGAGGAAGAAGTGGCCCAGCTCGACGACGCGGTGATCGGCCGCGCGTTCCGCTGGTCGGCGCTGGCGTTCGTCATCCTCGCCGGCGCGGTGGCGGGCGGGATTTGGTACGCGAAGCGCAAGCCGCCGGTTGCGCCCGTCCAGCAGACGAAACTGACCTCGCCGACGGTGGCCGCCCCGGCGCCGGCGGAAATTCCCATGGTGAAATTCACCGACATCACCGCCGGGTCGGGAATCAAATTCATCCACCACAGCGGCGCGACCGGCGAGAAGCTGCTGCCGGAAACGATGGGCGGCGGCGTGGCCTTCCTCGATTTCGACAACGACGGCGCGCAGGATTTGCTGTTCATCAACAGCAGCGACTGGCCGTGGCAGACGGCGAACCGTCAGGCCGACGCGACGATGAAGCTTTACCAGAACGATGGCAAAGGCCGGTTCACCGACGTGACGGCGGGTTCGGGACTCGACGTGAGTTTTTATGGCATGGGCGTGGCGGTGGGCGATTATGACAACGACGGGCGGCCGGACGTTTTCATCACGGCGGTCGGTGGGAACCGTTTGTTTCACAACTTGGGCAACGGGAAGTTCGCCGACGTGACGGCGGAGTCGGGCGTGGCCGGCTCGCCCGCGCAGTGGAGCACGGGCGCGGCGTGGCTGGATGACAACAACGACGGGAAGCTCGATTTGTTCGTCGCCAATTACGTGAAGTGGTCGCGCCAGATCGACGCCGAGGTCGGCTACAAGATCGACGGCCAGACGCGCGCCTACGGGCAGCCGATGAATTTCGAGGGGACGTTTCCGCAGTTGTTCCGCAACATGGGCGGCGGGAAATTCACCGATGTTTCCGAAGCGGCCGGCGTGCAGGTGAAGAACAAGGACACCGGCGTACCCGTCGCCAAATCGCTCGGCGTCGCGCCGGTGGACATCGACGGGGACGGCTGGATCGACCTGATCGTGGCGAACGACACGGTGCAGAATTTTGTGTTTCACAATCAGAGGGACGGGAAGTTCAAGGAGATCGGCCTGTCGTCGGGCGTGGGCTTCGATGCGAACGGCGCGGCGCGCGGCGCGATGGGTATTGACGCCGCGCAGTACCGGAACGACGCCGCGCTCGGCGTCGCCATCGGGAATTTCGCCAACGAGATGACGGCGCTCTACGTTTCGCAGAAGGAGCCGCTGAACTTCACCGACGAGGCCATCGCGGAGGGCGTCGGCCCGGCCAGCCGACTGCTGCTGAAGTTCGGCGTGTTCTTCTTTGATTACGACCTGGACGGGCGGCTCGATCTGCTCACGGCCAACGGGCATCTGGAGCAGGAGATTTCCAAAATTCAAAAGAGCCAGAGCTACGCGCAGCCGGCGCAGTTGTTCTGGAACTGCGGCGCGAAGAACGCGGCGAGTTTCGCCGTGGTGCCGGCGGGCAAGGCGGGCGGAGACTTGTTCAAGCCGATGGTCGGGCGGGCGTCGGCCTTCGCGGACATCGACGGCGACGGCGATCTCGACGTGGTGCTGACGCAGGTGAACGGCCCGCCGCTGCTGCTCCGCAACGACCAGCAGCTCGGTCATCATTGGCTGCGTTTGAAACTGACCGGCACGAAAACAAACCGTGACGCCATCGGCGCGCGCCTTGTGGTGAAGGCTGGCGGAATGACAATGCAGCGCACGGTGATGCCGACGCGCAGCTACCTCGCGCAATCGGAGCTGCCCGTGACCATCGGGCTGGGCCGCGCGGACAAGGTGGAGTCGGTGGAAATTATCTGGCCGGGCGGCGCGAAGCAGGTGGTGACGCCGGTGCGGATCGACACGACCACGGTGATCGGGGAGGCGCGCTGAGGCTGGCTGGCCGGCGGGGCAGATCGACCGGGAATTCGCATTCACGTTGGCGGTGTGCCGGGATGCGGTTTTATTCGGGCACCAACCCGTCCGCCCGAAGTTTAATCTTGGCGTTCACGGACTCTTGACGGTTAATTCCGCCCGCAATGAAACAAAAAGCATACGCCGCCGCCGGCGTGGACATCGATCTCGGCAACAAAGTCAAAGCCACGCTCCCGCAACTGCTCGCCTCGACGCACCGCCGCGAAGTGCTCGGCAAAGTTGGCGGCTTCGGCGGCCTCTTCCAGCTCGACCTCAAGAAATATCGCGAGCCGGTCCTGGTCAGCAGCGTGGACGGCGTGGGCACGAAGCTGAAGATCGCCTTTGCCATGGGCCAGCACGACACCATCGGCGCGGACCTCGTGAACCATTGCGTGAACGACATCGCCGTGCTCGGCGCGGAACCGCTCTTCTTCCTCGATTACCTCGGCACGGGCAAACTCGAACCGCACGTCTTCACCGAGATCATCAAAGGCTTCGCCCGCGCCTGCGCGGAAAACAACTGCGCTCTCATTGGCGGCGAAACCGCGCAGATGCCCGGCTTCTACCAGAAGGGCGAATACGATGTGAGCGGCACGATCGTCGGCGTGGTGGAAAAATCCCGGATGCTCAATGGCCAGAAAACCGTGAAGCGCGGCGACGTTGTCATCGGCATCGAATCCAGCGGCCTGCACACGAACGGCTATTCGCTCGGCCGGAAAATATTCTTCGAGCAATTGAAATTAAAAATCTCCAGCCGCATCCCCGGCTCGAAACTGACGCTCGGCGCGGAGTTGCTCAAAGTCCACATCAGCTACGGCCCGCTTGTCCAAAAGCTCGTGGCGAAGTTCAATCCGGTTCACGTAGCACGCTCCACGCGCCATGTCCGCGCTTTCGCCCACATCACCGGCGGCGGGTTCGTCGATAACATCCCGCGCGTATTGCCGAAGTCGCTCGACGTCGTCATCCGCAAAGGCTCGTGGGACATGCTGCCCATCTTCAAAATCATTGAGACGCAGAGCGGCGTGCCGGAAGAGGAATTGTATCAAGTCTTCAACATGGGCATCGGCATGGTGAGCATCGTCTCGGCGGACAAGGCAGACGCCGTGCTGAAATTCATCCGCGCGCAAAAGCACAAAGCCTGGCTCATCGGCGAAGTGGTGAAAGGGAAGGGTGAGGCGCGGGTGGTTTAAAATTGTCATCATGCCAACCAACCCATCGGACAGCGCCGACCGGGATTTTTTCCGCATTGCCTCTGGCGCCTCGGCGCTGGCCTTCGGCCTTCTGGCGGCGATGGTCTATTCCGTGACGCCCGTCGCCTCCGGCGTTTCCTTTCACCTCGGCCCCGGGACGGGGATCGCTTTTGTGGCGGGCGCGGTGGTGGCCTGGCTTT
>CANMZY010000220.1:0-5960 GCA_947502425.1 Verrucomicrobiales bacterium | reverse complement strand
TTCGTAATCCATCGAGCCGAAACCGCGCGTGATGCTTTTGATGCGGTCATGGAAATCGATCAAAATCTCATTCAACGGCAGCAGGCTCGTCAGCATCACGCGCCGCGCGTCCAGCGTCTCCGTGTGGTCCACCGAGCCGCGCTTCTCCGAGAGCAGCGCCATCATGTCCCCGATGTATTCGTTCGGACAAATCACGAACGCCTGCACCATCGGTTCCTCGATCTTCACGATGAAATTCGCCTCCGGCAGATAAGCCGGGTTGTCGATCTCCTTGGTTATGCCGTCCGTCATCGTCACGCGATAGACCACGCTGGGATACGTCGCGATGATGTCCATGCCATACTCGCGGCGCAGCCGCTCCTGCACGATCTCCAGATGCAGCAGGCCGAGGAACCCGCAGCGAAACCCGAACCCCAACGCCACCGAACTCTCGCTCTGGAACACAAACGCCGAGTCGTTCAACTGCAGCTTCCCCAGGTTCGCCTTCAAATGCTCATAATCCGCCGTGTTGATCGGATAAATCCCGCTGAACACCATCGGATGAATCTCCTTGAACCCCGGCAGCACCCCCGACGGATTCCGCGAATCCGTCACCGTGTCGCCCATCTTCACTTCCTTCGGGCTTTTGATGTTCGCCGTGAAATAACCCGTCTCGCCGACCTCCAGCCGGTCACGCACATACGGCTTTGGATTAAAGCTGCCCACTTCCTTCACCTCGACTGTTTTCCCGGAGTGCAGCAGCTTCACGTGCATTCCCGCCTTCAACTCGCCGTTGAACACCCGCACATGCGTCACCACGCCCTTGTAGGTGTCGAAATACGAATCAAACCCCAGCGCCTGCAACGACGCCGCCCCCGTCGGCTTCGGCGCCGGAATCCGTGCGACGATGGCTTCCAAAATTTCATCGATGCCAATGCCCTCCTTCGCGCTCGCCGGAATCGCCGTGTCGCCCGCGATGGCTAGAATGTCCTCCAACTGCATCCGCGCCAGCGGCACATCGGCGTGCGGCAGGTCGATTTTGTTGATGATCGGGATGATCTCCAGATTCTGCTTCATCGCCAGATGCACGTTGGCCACCGTCTGCGCCTCGACGCCCTGTGCCGCGTCGATGATGAGCAACGCGCCTTCGCACGCCGCCAGGCTGCGCGACACCTCGTAAGAAAAATCCACATGGCCTGGCGTGTCGATCAGGTTCAACTCGTAGGTCTCGCCGTTCTGCGCCTTGTAAAGCATCGTGACCGGATGCGCCTTGATCGTGATCCCGCGCTCGCGCTCTAGATCCATCGCGTCGAGAAGTTGCTCCGACATGTCGCGCGTGGCGATGGTGCCGGTGCGGTGCAGGAGTCGGTCGGAAAGCGTCGTCTTCCCGTGGTCAATGTGGGCAATGATGCTGAAATTTCTAATATGTGCTGCGTCCATCGATAAAAAAAGATTGAGGACCAAGGTTGTGGAAAACGGAACAACCGCTCCCGACTCACACCGGCCAGACTCAACCGGCGGCAAGATAACGACCTGCCGCTTGAAGAAAAGGCAAATTGTCAGTTTGTGCGTTCCCCGGATGCGAACCACTGCTGGGCTCGCTCGTTCGCTCCCCTCCTCTGAAAAATCTCCGCCCCTTTCCGAACACCGCACAGAAATTCCTTTTGCGGGCGGCGTGAAGACTGTTTAATGACGTCATGCCAAAGCGTCGGGCGCAATTCAAGCGCGTCACCAAAGAAACGAAGATCGCCATCAGGCTTGAGATTGATGGTGGCGGAAAATCGTCGATCCAGACGGGTCTGCCCTTTTTCGACCACATGCTGACGCTCTTCTCGAAGCATGCGGTGGTGGATCTCACCCTGCGCTGCCAGGGCGATCTGGAGGTGGACGCGCACCACACCGTCGAGGATTGCGGCCTTGCGCTGGGCCGGGCCTTTGCCGAGGCGCTCGGCAATAAAAAAGGAATCCGCCGCTACGGCGCCGGGTTTGATCCGCGCAATCCGTTTACCGGCGAGTCGCACGTTCCGATGGATGAGAGCCTGGCGCGCTGCGTGATCGATTTCAGCGGGCGGCCTTATCTCGTCTGGCGCGGGCTAGACAAGCTGCAATACAAAGTGACGCGGGCGGAAAAAAAGCAGGATGGTTCGAGCGCGTTTCGATTCGGGCTGATGCGGGAATTTTTCCAGGCGTTCGCCAACGAAGCGCGCTGCAACCTGCATCTGGAACTGCTCTATGGCGAGGAGCCGCACCACGTCTGCGAGGTTCTGTTCAAGGGCTTTGCGAAGGCCGTCGATCTGGCCTGCCAGAGAGATCCGCGCATCGCCGGCCAGTTGCCGAGCACCAAGGGAATGTTGTGAGTCCGGCTGAATAACCGCGGAGAAGCCCCCGTCGAAAAGATGGCGTTGAAAAAAGATTATCCGAGTCTCGAAGACATGGCCTTGGTCAGAGCCGCGCAGCGCGGCGACATGCAGGCCTTCGAGGAACTGATGGGCCGGCACCGTGACAAGATTTACGCCCGGGCCTTCAGCATGATGCGGAACGAAGAGGACGCCATTGATCTTTCCCAGGAAGCCTGGGTGAAGGGCTGGCAACGGTTGAAACAGTTTCAGGGCGACTCGAGTTACCTGACCTGGATGACCCGGATCATCATCAACCTCTGTCTCGACCAGTTGCGGAAGCACAAAAGGCAGCGGGCCGACTCTATCGAGCTGCTGGAAGAGGAATCAGGCGGCGTGGAACGTCAGATGCCGGTGGTGACCAGCAACCCGACCGAGCGGCTGGAACGAGGCGAGTTGCGGCAGCGGATTGACCGGGCGCTCGCCCTGCTCTCCCACGAGCACCGGACGGTGTTGATTTTGCACGAGTTTGAAGAGCTGGAATATAAAGAAATTGCGAAGCGGATGCAGTGCTCCATCGGAACGGTGATGTCGCGGCTGTTTTACGCGCGACGAAAAATGGCGGTGCTGATGGCCGGATACAAACGGGAAGAATTGAAATGAAACACGAACTGGAATTGAAATTGCAGGCGCTCCTCGACGGCGAGCTGACCGGCCGCGAGGCGGAAGAAATCGCCGCGCTGCTGGAGCGGGACGCCGAGGCGTCCGCGCTCCTGGGCGAGCTGCGGAACACCCGGACCGCCCTGCTCGGCAACGAACTCGAAATCAAGCTGCCGGAGTCGCGCGAGTTTTACTGGAGCAAGATCGAGCGTGAAATCACGCGCCTCGAACAAGTACCCGCCACCGCTCCGGCCTCCGCCTGGTGGGCCGCGCTGCGCCGCCGTTACGTCGCGACCCTCGGCACCGTGGGCGTGGCCGCCGCCCTGATGCTGACCGCCGTGGTTCATTTTCGCGAACTTTCCTCCGACACGTTCGACGTGGAAAATCTGCTCGATGAAACCACCGCCCTCACCTTCCGCAGCGAGGCGAACAAGATGAGCCTGGTCTGGATTTACGACAGCGAACAGCCCGAGGCCGAACCCGATGGTGACTTCGACGACGACGATACCATCCCCCAGACATGAAAGTCATCCCGCAATCAAAAATCTGGGCCGGCCTCGCCCTGACCGCCCTCTTGGCCGACCCGTCGCTGGTTCAGGCCGCCGACACCAAGCTGGAGGCCCGGCTCATCTGGGGAACGAACGACGAGAAATCGCCAAACCCCGACCACAAGAAAGTCGATGACGCGCTGGCCAAAAAACTCAAGGCCATGCCGTTCAAGTGGAATAATTTTTTCGAGGTGAACCGCACCAATTTCACCCTCGTCAGCACGAACTACACGAAAGTGGTGATGAGCAAGCAATGCTCCATCGACGTGAAGGACAGCGGCAAGGCCGGAATCAAGGTCAAGATGTACGGCCAGGGCAAGGAAATGTCGCGCATCGAAAAATCGCCGCTGCCCAAAGGCGAAATCCTGGCCATCGCCGGCGACAGCAAAAACGAAAGCGCCTGGCTGATCACCCTCAAGCGCACCGAGTAATTTCCCGCCCGAAAAGAAAAGCGCCCCGTCGATCGACGGGGCGCTTTTTTGTTTCCTGACTTATGGTCAGTTGCTGCTGGCCAGCTCCTCGTTGGTGGCCACGTTGTAGATCTTGAACTGCTCGGCGTGCAGCGCGTTGTCGGGGCGGAAGAGGAGCTTGCCGAAATAGCGCTTCTCCATTTCCACGATCAGCTTCTCATCCTCGGTCTTCAACCGGTCGAGCACCGTCGGATGCACCACGATGCGGAGCTGGAAGTCCGACTCGTCGCGCGAGCGTTTCTTGAGAATTTCACTGAGCTTGCGCTGGATTTCCACGCTCATGGTGATCGCGCTCTTCACCTTGCCGCGGCCCTTGCAATAGGGACAATCATCATAGACCGCCGCGCGCACGCTCTCGGAATGACGCTGCCGGGTCATCTCCATCAGGCCGAGCTGCGAGATCGGCAGGATGTGCGTCTTGGCCTTGTCCCGGCGCAGTCCGTCGCGCATCCGCCCGTAAACCGACTGCTGGTCCCGGCGCGATTTCATGTCGATGAAGTCGAGCACGATCAGGCCGCCCATGTTGCGCAGGCGGAGCTGGCGGCAAATTTCCTCGGCGGCCTCCATGTTCACCTTGAAGATGGTCTGCTCCTGGTCCTTGCCGCCCTTGTGCCGGCCGGTGTTCACGTCGATGGCCACCAGCGCCTCGGTTTCGTCAATGACCAGATGGCCGCCGCTTTTCAAATGCACCTGGCGCGTGAAGGTGCTCTCCAACTGCCGCGTGATGTTGAATCGGTCGAAGATCGGCTGGTGGTCGGTGTAGAGCTTCACCTTGGCCATGGAACGCTGGGAGATCTTGGAAATCATCTCGCGCATCCGGTCGTAGGCCTGCGGGCGGTCGATGACGATGCGCTCCACCTCCTCGGTGAGGAAATCGCGCACCGTGCGCTCGATCAAGTCCGGCTCCTGGAAGACGCAGGTCGCCGCCGGCTGTTTCTTGATCCGTTCCTGAATCTGGTTCCACTCCTCCAGCAGCAGCGCCAGGTCGCGCACGAAGTAACGCGCCTGCTGGCCTTCGCCGACGGTGCGCATGATGACCCCCATGCCCTCGGGAATGGTCAGACTGCGGAGAATCTTCTTCAGCCGCTGGCGTTCCTCCTGGTTTTCAATCTTGCGCGAGATGCCGCTCTTGTCGGAATTGGGCAGCAGCACGAGGTAGCGTCCGGGCAGGACCAGGTTCGTGGTGACGCGCGGGCCTTTGGTGCCGATCGGCCCTTTCGTGACCTGCACGATGATTTCGCTGCCGGGCGGATAGACGCGCGGAATGTCCTTCTGCGTGATGCGCGGTTTTTCCGGGCCGCGCTTCTTGTTCTCGCGCTCGACGATCTCAACGCCGCTGTCAAAGCCCGTGGGCACGATGTCCCAGTAATGCAGGAAGGCGTTTTTCTCGAAGCCGATGTCCACGAAGGCGGCCTTCAGGCCATCCTCCAGGTTGCGGATTTTGCCCTTGAAAATGCTGCCGACCAGGCGCTCCTCGGTGGTGCGCTCGATGGTGAACTCCTCCAGGCGCCCTTCCTCCAACACCGCGACGCGCGTTTCGAGCGCCTCGGCATTGATGATGACCTCCTTGTGAATTTTCTTCACCGGCTTGATCATCCGCTGGACGCGCTTGATGACCTTGTTCGCCGCCGACTTTATGGCCTCGACAAAGTTTTTGGGCTGCTCCGGCACTTCGACCGGCTGGAAGCTCTCCTGCTCCTGCACCTCGGCGGGCGTGTCCAGGTGCGGCTCGCGGAATTCCCGGCGTTGCTTGTGATCGCCCTGCTCCGCCGCCGGTTCCTCCACCGGCGCGCCTTCCGGCGGCAGACCGGCGGCCACGTTCTCGGCGCGCTCGATTTCCTTCTGGTACCGGTTGCGCTCGTAAACAGTCTCCGGGCCGGAGATTTTTTCACCGACCGCATCGGCGCGGGCGTCATTGGCGGCGCGATCGGGGCGGCGCTGCTGACCACCACCGCCACCACCGCCAC
>CANMZY010000219.1:0-5962 GCA_947502425.1 Verrucomicrobiales bacterium | reverse complement strand
GCAGAACCGAACAGCGGCGCGTTCACACCCTCCCCATGAACCTCACCCCGCCAGCGTCCGCGCGACCGTTTGAATCTCCTCGAGGACCGCCGCCGCGATGGGCGTGAGCTTCCCCTGCCACAACACCCCGAAGCACATCGGCGGAAAACCCGCCAGCGGCAGCATCCGCACCTGTGGCGAATGTTTTATTTTCGGAATCGCCACCGACAAGCCCAAGCCTTCCCCGGCCGCCACGTAGGTCTCGATCAGCTCCAGCGAACTCACCTCGATCCCCGGGAACCAGTCCACCTTGCGCTTGAACAGCTCCGCCTGGAAATTCCGGCAGAACACCTCGTCCGCCGGCAGGCTGATCAGCGTCTCCTCGATCCGGTCCCGCGCCCACAACTCCTCCGCCGCGCGCACCCGGCTCGCCTGCGGCACGAGTAGCACCATCGGCAAGGTCAGCAGCGTGACCGCCTTCATCCCGGGCGGCGGCTTTACGTCCAGCGCCGTCACCGCCAAGTCCAGCTCCTGATCCTGAAGCCAGGCCTCGAGCTGATGCTGATACCCCTCCCGCAGCGACATTTTCAATTTCGGAAACTTTTTCCGCGCCGCGCGCAGCACGGTCGGGATGTAATTTCGCAGCACCAGTTGCGACGCGCCCACGCGGATCTGCTGCGAGACGCCGCCGCGCAGCCGGTCCGCCGTGCTGTTGATGTTGGAAAAAAACGGTCCGATGAACCGGTACAAATCCTCGCCCGCCGCCGTGAGCTGGAAGGGCCGGCGCTGGAAGAGCGTCACGCCGAGAAACTCCTCGAGGTGGATGATCTGCCCGCTCATCGCCGGCTGCTGGATGCCGTAGGGCATGTTCCGCACCGCCTGGCTGATGCCGCCATGCCGCGCCACGTAATAGAACAGTTCGAGATGATGGACGTTCATGGGATCAGTGGATCAAGCGCGGAAATTCTGAACCGCGCCCGCCCCCAAAGCAAGGCCGGTCTGGCGGACGGGCTGCGGACCCCCGCCCAGACCACGCCTCGCACCGGCAACAGTCGGCTATTGATACAGCCGCTCGTTGCGGATGGCTTCGGCGACGGCGGACGGCACGAGATGCTGCACCGGCCGGCCGGCCTTGAGGCGGGCGCGGATTTGCGACGCGGAAACGCCCAGCGGGAAACCGTCCAGCAGCCGCAGCCGGAACGGCGCGGGCAGCGTGACGACGCTTTCGCCGGGGCGGGGGATGACGACGAATTCGACAAGTTGCGCCAGGGTTTCGGCCTCGCGCCACTTCGGCAAGGTCGGCAGATGATCGGCCCCGATCAGGTAAAAAAGTTCGGCGTTGGGAAAACGCCGCGCGTACTCGCGCACCGTGTCGATGGTGTAGGAGACGCCGCCGCGCCGCAGCTCCTGCTCGTCGATCTCGCAATCGGTCTCGCCGGCGAGCGCGAGGCGCAGCAGACGCAACCGCATTGGCGCGGGCGCGAGTTCGTGCTCGGGCTTGAACGGTGATTGCGCGGCGGGAATGAAAAACAGCCGCGCCAGGCCCAGCTCCTCGCGCGCCGCCCGCGCCACCAGCAGATGGCCGAGATGCACCGGATCGAACGAGCCGCCGTAGAGTCCCAGTTTCATTTTAGCAGCAGCGGTTGACGCTGTTGAATTTTTCCTCCGCCGTCTGCACGTAGGCCTGACCGCGATTCAGCTTTTCATTCGCCGGGCGGCCACCGAGCAGGTCGATGCGCCGGGGCGTGTTCGCGCAGAGCGCGGCGTGCTGCGCGGCGCGATCCACGGCGGCCTCGCCGGAAAGCTCCTTGGCCAGCGCGAACGCGAGAGCGAGGAGACTCACGACTTGCAGCGGCCGGCCCTCGGCCACGGCGTAATCCGGCAGCCACGTCGGCGGCGTCTCGCGCAGGTCGGCGGCCTTTTTCCGCGCGAGCAGCAAAATCCATTCGCGGACGCTGATCAAAACAATGAGCACAACGAGCGCGAGAAAAAAGGCGGTGACCAAGGCGTCCAGGCGGAGGTTGAAGACTTGCTTGGAAAGCTGGGTGAGGGCTTTGGTGTGGACCTCCAGTTGTGCGGCGGGGACATCCTGTCTGCCCCGCAGCTCTTCGCGTTTTTTCTGCGCGGCATCGGCCCCGGACATGAAGCCAATTTTCGGATTGGAATGCCAAATCTTCTCCACGCCCGCCGTGCCGGTCACGGCCAGCAGCCAGAGCAGGGGAATCAAGGTGACGAGCGCGAACGCGGGCGAGCGCCGCGGAGCGCCGGTCTCCGACCCGCCGGGTTGTTTGGACGAAGCCCGCGCCGGGTCGAAGCCCGGCGCTCCGAGGGTCATTTTCAAAATGATGGTCGTCGCCAGACAGAGCGCGATGGCGGCGAGGAGTTGGTTGGCAATGCCGAAGATGGGCCAGAGCGCCTTGATGCCACCATCGGGATCCCGCACGGCGGCGATCAGGAAATAGCCCCACAACCCGACGATCACTCCGCTGGCCAGGACGCCGGCCCAGAGATTTTTGATGTCGCCGAGCGGTTTCGAGACGTGGCCGAGCGCGTCCTGCAAGAGGTAGCGGCCCACGCGCGTCCCGGCGTCGAGCGTGGTGAGAATGAACAGCGCCTCGAACATCAACGCGAAATGATACCAGATGCCGAGCCAGTTTCCGCCCAGGCCCTGGAAGGCGCGGTGAAACAAGTTCGCCATGCCGACGGCGAGCGTGGCCGCGCCACCGGTGCGGCCGTAGAGTGTTTCCTCCTTCACGTCGCGCGCCAGTTCGGTCATGCGTTCGGCGGTGAGTGCGAAGTCGGGGCCGTACGAATTCACCTGGGTCACCGTGGCCGTCGCGATGGCGGCGGCATCCGCGCCCGGCGCCTTGATATTCATGGCCAGATAAACGCCCGGCTCCAGCGTGCAGGCGGCGATGATGGCCATGATGGCGACGAGCGATTCGAGGCACATGGCGCCATAGCCGACGGGCCGCGCGTAGCTTTCGCGGGTGATGATCTTGGGCGTGATGCCGCTGCTGATGAGCGTGTGAAATCCGCTGATTGCGCCGCAGGCGATGGTGATGAAGCAGAACGGAAACAGCTTCCCCGGCACCACGGGGCCGGAGCCGTCCACGAACTTCGTGAGCGCGGGCATCTGCAAATCCGGCAGCACGAGCAGCACGCCGAGCGCGAGCAGGAAGATGGTGCCCAGCTTCATGAAGGTGCTGAGGTAGTCGCGCGGCGCGAGCAGCAGCCACACCGGCAGCACGCTGGCGGCGAAACCGTAGAGGATGACCGACCACGCGAGGTGCTCGGCCTTGAGCTTGAAGACCGGCCCAAGCGTTGCGCTTTCCGAAACGTATTGCCCGCCCCAGACCGCCGCGAGCAGCAGCACCACGCCGATGATCGAGGCCTCCAGCACGCGGCCCGCGCGCAGCCAGCGCAGGTAGCCGCCCATGAACATCGCGATGGGGATGGTCGCCGCCACGGTGAAGACGCCCCACGGCGAATCAGCCAGCGCGTTCACGACCACGAGCGCGAGCACGGCCAGCAGAATGATCATGATCGAAAGGATCGCGATGGTGCCGATGACGCCGGCCCAGGAGTTGATTTCCTCCTTCACCATCTGGCCGAGCGATTTTCCGTCGCGCCGGATGGAGGCGAAGAGGATCACAAAATCCTGCACCGCGCCGCCCAACACCACGCCGATGAGAATCCAGAGCGTCCCCGGCAGATACCCAAACTGCGCCGCGAGCACCGGCCCGACGAGCGGCCCCGGCCCGCTGATGGCCGCGAAGTGATGGCCGAAAACGATCCACTTGTTCGTCTTCACGAAATCCTTGCCGTCGTCGTGGACTTCGCAGGGCGTGGCGCGGCGGTCGTTGAGCGCGAGGATGCGGGCGGCGATCCATTTCGAGTAAAAACGGTAGCCGATGGTGTAGGTGCAGAGCGCGGCGACGAGGATGTAGGCGGAATTGACCGGTTCGCCGCGACGGGTGGCGAGGATGACGTAGGCAAACGCACCGAGGAGGGCGACGAGGAGCCAGAGTAATTTGGACAGGACGTTTTTCATGCGCGGCCCGGCCGCCGGGGCGCGGGGGATTTCTAAACGATGCGCGGATTGATGCCCAGCAGTTCTTGAATGTCTTGTTTCAGGCCGGTGTCCCGCAGCGGTGTCTCAGGCCCGCCGGGGTGGCGGGGACGGAGCGCGTTTCGCCCAAGGCCGGCCGTGGTTTCGGCACGGTGGGCCGTCATTCCAGAATTAGTTGTTTTGGTTGGCTTCACGTTTGCTTTTTAGGGCGTGGCGGATGGCGTGCGTCGTCCGATCGGGTCGAAGCTCAAAACGAAACCATATAACAACGACATGGCGGCACCTTAAGTCCTAACGAAGAATCTCAACTGGCCCAGACGATTGAGACGTTCGAGGTCATCACCCAGTCGCAGCCGCAGGATTACCAGTCGCTGGAAATTCTGAAGGAGGCCTACGTCAAGCTGGGCCGCGACCAGGACTCGGTCAACACCTCGCGCCGCATCGGTCAGGCCTACGTGCAGCAGGGCTGCCCGCCTCGCCCTTCCGCACGGACGACTTCACCATGCTCATCGCGCCGAAGGCGAAGTAGCGCCGGGCGGAGCCATTCACCGCGGCGAGCGCAGGGAACCAAGGCTGGGCCGAAGAACGGTCCGTTCATTCTGGTCCTAAAATTTGATGCTGGCCGGTGAACTCGATACTTGGAAGGAAACATCGCTTCACGTCCTCTCCGGCTTTGTTCCCTTCGTTCTCTTCTATTCCTTCATCCCCGTCCGCCCCCAATCCCCGGGAAATACTGGTCGCCGCTACCGGGAATGTTTCACCAGATTCTTCCTCACGTACTCAGGCCGAAAGGTGAAGACATTCGGATCGCGCGGATTGACCGTGACGCGCACCCAGTGCGTGTCGGGATTGCCGAACGTCTCCACGCGCGTCAGGTTCTCGATGCGCCGCTGGCTCTTCGCGCCGAGGAACGGCTGGTCGATGCGGAAGTAATGCGTGTCCCCATGCACCAGCACCACCGGCCGGCCGAAGGCCACCGTCTCCCGCTCGATCACCGCCAGCATTTCATTGAAGCCCAGCCGGATTTTATTGGTCGGGGCCCGGTCGATTTGCGGATTGGCCTGCATGACGAGCATGACGGCGCGCAGCTTCTCGTGCGCGGCGAGGGCGAAGGTCTCCTTGATCCAGGTGACGTTGGCGGCGTTGCGCCCCGCGAACTCCGGCGTGCCAAAATGATTGTCCGCGCCGGGGACGTTCAATCCGGCGAAGACCACGCGCCCGCGCACCCAGCGCACGTTCTCGCGGAAGGCCGCGAACCGCCCGTCCGCGCTCTGCCGGGTGAGAGTAAGCGTGCGCCGGCCGAGCGACTGGTCGCCCTGGGTGAAGATGGCGCGCAACTTTTCCAGCCGTTCGCCGGGATCGAATGGTTTCGACTGGACCGCCCCGCAGTCGCTCCACTCGTTGTCCCCGAAGAGATAGATCAGCGGATGCTTGAACGTCTGGAACTGGCGCAAAACATCCTCGAACACCGGGTCGTTGCAGGGCGTGGCCCCGCTCTTGATGTCGCCGTTGTGGATCACGAACTCGAGCCGGGCGCGGTTCAGGTCGGCGATCAGGTTGGGAAAATGATTGGTGCGCTGCGCCTCGTCATACGGCACGTCCCCGATGAGGGCGAAGTCGAAGGCCCAGTCCGAAAAGGCCGTGCCGGCGGTGCGCGGCGCGGCCACGGTGGAGAACAACGGCAGCAGCCACAGCAAACCGCTCAATAGAGAAAGTCGTTTCATGTCGGAATCGGTGCCGCGAAGTTAGCGGCCTGGCGGCGTCATGGAAAGCCGCATCCTCCTCCGCCGTAACTCAAAAGGGGGTGTTACCCAGGTCGAGGCCAGAAAATGCTCCGGTTGACTCAAAAGTGGTGTTACCCAAAGTCCCCTGAAAATTGGAACCGAAGGAAGCCGGGGCCTGATGGCAGTC
>CANMZY010000218.1:0-5968 GCA_947502425.1 Verrucomicrobiales bacterium | reverse complement strand
CCCACGGCTGACTCCAAGAAGCAGGACGGCGTGCCGCACGGCGAGCTGGTCCGGGGCGTGTTCGCGCAGTCGAAAATTTTCCCCGGCACCACGCGCGATTACACGGTTTACATTCCCGCGCAGCTCGACCGCGCCAAGCCCGCGCCGTCCATGACCCTCCAGGACGGCGGCGGTTACAGCGCGCAGCACGTCTTCGACAACCTGATCGCAAAAAAGGAAATCCCCGCGCTGGTCGGCATCTTCGTCATGCACGGCCGTGTGCCGGCGCTCACGACGAACGCCCTCGACCGTTTCAACCGCAGCTACGAATACGACGGCCTCGGCGACAACTACGCGCGGTTCCTGATCGAGGAGCTGTTCCCGTTCATCGAGGCGAAACATAATCTGAAGCTCTCCACGAACCCGAACGACCGCGCCATTGGCGGCGCGAGCAGCGGGGCGGTCTGCGCGTTCACGGCGGCGTGGGAACGGCCCGATGCCTTTCGCCGCGTCTTCAGCAGCATCGGCACCTATGTCGGCCTGCGCGGCGGGAACAATTACGCCACGCTCATCCGCAAGACCGAGCCGAAGCCCATCCGCATTTTTCTCCAGGACGGCGAGAATGATTTGAACATCTACGCCGGCGACTGGTGGATGGCGAACCAGGAGATGGAGCGGGCGCTCGTCTTCGCGGGCTACGACGTGAGCCACGTCTGGGGCAAGGGCGCGCATGACGGCAATCAAGCGACGCAGGTTTTCCCGGACGCGCTGCGCTGGCTCTGGCGGGATTATCCGGCGGAGATCAAGGCCAACCCGGAGCAGAAATCCAAGCAGCCGGTGGTGAAGGACGTCCTCATCCCGGGCGAGGGCTGGCAGCTCGTGAGCGAGGGGCACAAGTTCACCGAAGGCCCGGCGGTCAACACGAAGGGTGAGGTGTTCTTCACCGACATTCCAAACAGCCGCATCCACAAGATCGGTCTCGATGGAAAAGTTTCCGTGTTCGCGGAGGACACCGGCGGGGCGAACGGTTTGAAGTTTGGCCCGGACGGAAAACTCTACGCCTGCGCGAACGGCAAGAAACAGATCACGGCCTACGCGGCGGACGGCAAGGCCGCAGTCCTCGCCGAGGAAATCGAGTCGAACGATCTCTGCATCGCGCAGAATGGAAATCTTTACGTGACCGACCCCGGCCACAAAAAAGTCTGGCTCATCACCAAGGGCGGCGAAATGAAAGTCGTCGATGAAGGTGTCGCCTTTCCCAACGGCGTCTGCCTTTCGCCCGACCAAAGCCTGCTCTACGTGGCCGACACGCGCGGGCAGTTTGTTTTCAGTTACCAGATCGCGCCGGATGGAACACTCGCCTACAAGCAGCGCTATTTTTATCTGCACCTCGCGGACGGCTCGACGCAGAGCGGCGCGGACGGCATGGCCTGCGACACGGCGGGCCGGCTTTACGTCACGACGGAAATGGGCGTGCAATTTTGCGACCAGCCGGGGCGCGTCAACGGCATCATTCCCAAGCCGCAAAACAAATGGCTGTCGAACGTCGCCTTCGGCGGCGAGAAGTTCGACGAGCTGTACGTGACGTGTGGCGACAAGGTTTACAAACGGAAGGTAAAGCCGAAGGGCGCACTGTCGTTCCTCGCGCCCATCAAGCCGCCGAAGCCGGGCCTGTAGCGGCGGGCGTCCCGCCTGCCGTGGAGCCGGCGCGTCCCGCCCGGCGGAAAAAACGCTCCGCACTGCAACGCGCGGGAAATTTTTTCCAGCGCGTGAAAACCCACACGGTTCGTTCCGGGCGGCGGGACGCGCGCCCTCGACGGCAGGCGGGGACGCCTTCCGCCAAGGCGGAATCCTCTTTGACAGCGTCCTCGTAATTACGAGAATCAGCACATGAACCTGCTCCGATCCGTCCGCCGCTGGCGTTGCCTCGTGGCGTGCGCCATGGCCTCCTCAGTTCTTCCGCTGCACGCCGCCGATCTCCGGGTCGGCGCCAGCGCCGTCATCATCAATCCGCCGGACGGTGCCCCGATGGCTGGTTACTACCATGAGCGCGGCGGCACGGGTGTGGTGGACAACATTTTCGCCAAGGCGGCCGTGCTGGATGACGGCCGGACCAAAGTTGCGCTCGTCGTCTGCGATCTCATCAGCCTGCCGCGCCACACGGTCATCGCGGCGCGCCGGCTCATCGAGGAGCAGACCGCCATCCCCGGCTCGAACGTGATGATTTCCGCGACGCACTCCCACACCGGCCCGGTGCTTTCGCGCGAGTCTTCGCTGGACGAGCTCGTGGGTGGCAACCGGCCGCTGGCACGGGCCTACACGGACGAGTTGCCGAAACACATTGCCCGTGCCGTGGCTGAGGCCAATGCCCGGCTCGCTCCCGCCCGCGCCTCGTTTGCGCGCGAAACCGAGGACCGGCTCTCCTTCAACCGGCGCTTCTGGATGCGCGACGGCACGGTTGGCTGGAACCCCGGCAAGCTCAACCCCGGCATCCTGCGCGCCGCCGGTCCGATCGATCCCGAGGTGGGCGTCGTTTACTTCGAGGCCACCAACGCGCGTCCCCTGCTGACCTACGTGAATTTTGCCATGCACCCGGACACGACCGGCGGCGCGAAGGTTTCGGCCGATTATCCCGGCGCCCTCAGTCGCGCGCTGGCGCTCTGCAAGGGGCCGGACATGCTGACGATTTTCGCCAATGGCTGCTGCGGCAATATCAATCACATCAACGTCCGCTGGGCCGGCCGCCAGGGCGGCACGAACGAGGCCAACCGCCTCGGCACCATTCTCGCCGGGGCCGTGGGCAAGGCCTGGATGGATTTGCGGCCGGTGGCGGACACCACCCTGCGCGTGCGCAGCGAACTGGTGCGGCTGCCGCTGGCGAAGATCACCGACGACGAGGTGGCGCAGGCCCGCGCCGTGGCGAAGCGGATGAACGCGAAGGAGACGAAGTTCATGGAACTGGTGCAGGCGTTCAAGGTCCTCGACGTGGTGGCACGCGAAGGCCGGCCGCTTGAAGTGGAGGTGCAGGTCATCACGCTCGGTCGCGACCTGGCGTGGGTGTCATTGCCAGGTGAAATCTTTGTCGAACTGGGCCTCAGCATCAAGGCGGTCTCGCCGTTCAAGCAGACGCACCTCGCCGAACTGGCCAACGGCTCGATCGGCTACATCCCCAACCGCCCCGCCTACGCGGAGGGCAACTACGAAGTCGTGAGCGCGCGCTGCGGCGAAGGCGCGGGGGAAATGCTGGTGGCGGCGGCGATCCGGATGCTCGAAGAACTGGCGAAGTGATTCGGACCTGTAGCGGCGGGCGTCCCCGCCTGCCGCTACTTCGGAATCCCCTTTGACAGCGGCCCCGTTATTTCGAGAATCAGCGCATGAACCTGCTCCGATCACTTTGCCTCACCGCGTTCGCCCTGCTGCCGCTCGGCGTCCGCGCCGCCGATGACTACCAGCTCGGTGCCGACTCGATGGTGCAGCCGGGCGTGCCGCAGGGCGTCATCACCAAGTTCACGAACTGGCACAGCAAAGTTTTCACGAACACCGTGCGCGACTGGTGGATTTATGTACCCGCGCAATACCAGTCCAACCAGCCCGCGTGCGTCATGGTCTTTCAGGACGGGCACGATTACGTCGGACTCAAAGGCGGCTGGCGCGTGCCAACGGTCTTCGACAATCTCATCGCGAAAAAAGAAATGCCCGTGACCATCGGCATCTTCATCAACCCCGGCCACCAGACCGGCGCGCCCGCCGCCAAACCGTGGCAGGAAAGCCACCGCAGCCGCGAATACGATTCCCTCGGCGACCTTTACTCGAAGTTGCTGCTGGAGGAAATTTTTCCCGAAGTCTCGAAGAACTACAACCTGACCAAGGACCCGGCGGGCCGGGCGATCTGCGGGGCGAGCAGCGGCGCAATCTGCGCGTTCACCGTGGCGTGGGAGCGGCCCGATGAATTCCGAAAAGTTCTCAGCACCATCGGGACGTTCACCAACATTCGCGGCGGGCATGTCTATCCGTCGCTCCTTCGCAAGACCGAGCGCAAACCGGTCCGCGTCTTTTTGCAGGACGGCTCGAACGACATCGACAACCAATTCGGCAACTGGCCGCTGGCCAACCAGCAGATGGCCGCCGCGCTCAAATTTTCCGGCTACGACTACAAATTTGTCTATGGCGACGGCGGTCACAACAGCCGGCACGGCGGCTCGATTTTCCCGGACGCGCTGCGGTGGCTCTGGCGGGATCATCAGAAACAGGCCGCGCTTGAATCACCCCGTCAACCTAACTAAACTTCCGGCTTGAGCACCGTTGAAGAAATTGAGCGCGCCATCGAGCAACTGCCGGCGCACGACGTGACCCGGCTGGCGGGCTGGCTTCTGCAACGCGACAACGAAGCATAGAACCGCCAGATTAGCGCCGACGCCGACGCGGGGCGCCTGGATTTTCTGTTCAAGGAAGCGGTGACTCGAACGTAGGACAGGCGTCGCGCCTGTCTCTATTTTCAAAATTTGTGGCCGGTGAAGTCAGAGACAGGCGCGACGCCTGTCCTACGAATTGGCGGCTCTGGCGGGACTACAAAACAAACTGACTTATGAACTCACGAATTCTAGGCGTTCTCTTTTCCCTGGTCCTCCTTCCGGCAGGCATGCTCGCCGCCGCCAACGATTACAAGCTCGGCCCCGACTCCATGCCGCAGGAAGGCGTGCCGCGCGGCGAGGTGACGAAGCATCGGCTCACGAACAGCACCGCCTTTCCCGGCACGGTGCGCGACTACTGGATTTACGTGCCGAAGCAGTACAACGCCGCGAAGCCGGCTTGCGTGATGGTTTTCCAGGACGGCGGCAGCTACGTGGACAAGGGCGGCCAGTTCCGCGTGCCGGTCGTCTTCGACAATCTGATCGCAAAAAAGGAAATGCCCGTGACCATCGGAATTTTTCTCAACCCCGGCGAAGTCCCCGCCGCCGAGCCGGGCCAGAAGCCGCGCAGCAACCGCAGCTTTGAATACGATTCGCTCGGCGACCTCTACGCGAAATTCGTCATCGAGGAAATTCTCCCGGAAGTCGGCAAGAGCCACAACCTCACCAAGGATCCCGAGGGCCGCGCCATCGGCGGCATCAGTTCCGGCGGCATTTGCGCGTGGACGGTGGCGTGGGAACGGCCCGACCAGTTTCGCAAAGTTTTGAGCCACATTGGCAGCTTCACGAACATCCGTGGCGGGCACAATTGCCAGGCGCTGATCCGCAAGGCGGAGAAAAAACCGATCCGGGTCTTCCTCCAGGAAGGCTCGAACGACCTCGACAATCTTCACGGCAACTGGCCGCTGGCGAACCAGGAGATGGTCGCCTCGCTCAAGTTCAAGGGCTACGACTACAAGTTCGAGTTCGGCACGGAAGGCCACAATGGCAAGCACGGCGGCGCGATCCTGCCCGACTCGCTGCGCTGGCTGTGGCGTGATGACCAGCCGTAAGCGGAGCTTGCCACGGCGGCTGGTTTTCGTGATGTTCGGGCCGTGCCAAAAACCATCGGTTGCGTTATGAAGCCAATTATTATTTCTGCCGTGCTGCTGGCGGGGTTCGCGCTGGGCGTGCGCGCCGCCGGGTTGAAGGAATGCACTTTCACCCAGGTCATCAATGACGTGAACGTGACCGCCGCCGCGACCAAGGCCAGCCAGGCCGCGAAGGTCAACGACTCCTTCAAGGCCCCCGATCTCATCCGCACTGGCGCGAAGTCCCGCGCCGAACTCCAGGCGCCGGACAAGACGCTCACCCGCATCGGCGCGAACACCGTCTTCTCGATCGAACCCGCCGGCCGCAACCTCAAGCTCGAACAGGGCAGCCTGCTCTTCCATTCGCCTGCGGGCAAAGGCGGCGGCACAATCAAGAGCGCCGGCGCCTCGGCCTCGGTGCTGGGCACCACGCTCCTCGTCGCCTGCACCCTGGACGGCGGATTCAAAACCATCGTCCTCGAAGGCCGCGGTACGGTCACGCTCACGAAC
>CANMZY010000217.1:0-5977 GCA_947502425.1 Verrucomicrobiales bacterium | reverse complement strand
TCCATGCGGTCCTCCACACTCACGCCGCGGAAGGTGTAGCGAAACGTCGGCACGCCTTTCTTGTCGAGCGTGTAGCCGCCGAAGCGATAGCCTTCCGGCCAGTCGCCGTTGGGCAAATCCCTCGGCGCCGCCGGCCACGCGGCCTCGCCATTCGTCAGCACGGTCAGCGGCACATTCCTGTCGAGCTTGACCAGCCCGTAGCCGAGGGGCGGCTGAAAACCATCGCCGCGATCCGTCCAGTGGCGCTTCGCATCCATGAACGCGCCGCGCCAGACGAGGGCCACGTTGCACAGGTCCGCATCGAAGGCGGCGTTCACGCCGCCGGGATAGCCGACCGCAATGGCGCGGGTGCCGACGCCCGCGATGAAGTTCCGGTAGATGACCGGCTCGTCCTTCACGATGAGCGGGATGCCGGTGTTCGCCTCGCCTTTGTTCTGCTTCGGCATCGCGCCAAGCTGCCGTTTGGTCAGCCAGGTCTCGGAAAAGCCCGGCCCTTCCCACGACGCATATAGCTCGGCTCCGGCCGTGCCTTGAAAATAATCGAGCTGGAAATCATGCACGCCCGGCTTGAGCCGCACCCGGCCGATCTTGCCGTCGTCCGCCGGATGCATCCCGTCGTGGTTGACCACCACCTTGCCATCGATGCTCAGGCGCGAGCCGTCGTCGGAGGAAATGCGAAAGGTATGTTCGCCCTCGGTCTTCACCTCGAGCTTGCCGGTGAAGCGCAGGCCGAACTCGGTCTTGTAGTCATCGAGTTTCCACTGGATGAGGTTTTCCGCCAGCGGGCCTTCGCGCAGCGGCGGCAGCTTCGAGAAGTCCGGCAGCTTCTCCCACTTCCCGTTGAAGAACTGGAATTTTCCGTCCGTGAGCTTCGTCCCCTCGGAGACCACGCGCATCACGCCGTTCATCACCATCGCGTGACCGGGCAGCGTGCAGACATACGGATACGCACCCACCTCGCGCGGCGCCTCGAAGACCAGTTCCTCCTGCGACTTCGGCTGCACCAGCTTCGTTGCCACGAGCACGCGCGGGTCGTCGGGAATCCAGTGCTTCGCCCCGCCCTGCGCGCCGAGCGCCCACGCGGCCTGGGCGAGCGCGAATCCCTTGTCGGCGGACGGCTTCGTGAGGACGAGATTGTGCGGCATGGCGTCGTCGTTCACGAGCGTGAGCCGCACCTTCGCGCCGGGCGGCACGATGAATTCCGCGGTGTCATATTTCATCCGCGCGGCGAGGGTTTTGATGGTCACGCGAAACTCGCCGGCCGGCGGCGGCGGGTCGGCGGCCGGCAGGCTGGCGGAGAACGAAAGCAGGCAGACAGCAAGTACGATGGATTTCATTGGTGCGCCGGGCAGACTGCTTGGTTACGGGCCGCGAGCAAGCCCGGAATTTGTAAAATTATCCACAACTCCGAAAGGCAATTCACAAAAGGGAACAAAGAGAACGAAGGGCGGGGGCTTGCTGCGTGGAGCGGCCCGTGCCCCGTAGTGGCGGACGTCCCGCCTGCCGCTACGAGGCCGGTCAACGCGCGGCGGGCGGACACGGACGGATAAATCCATCACGGCGGGACGTTGAGGACGCCGTGACCCTTGAGGAAACTGGGCGCGGTCGCCGCCGTGTAGTGGCCGGGAGGCTGCGGTTTTCCGTCGAGCGTGAGTTTGCGGAAACTGATCTGTCCTTTGAAGTTCAGTTCTAACGTCGCCCCGTCAGCGATGGAGACCTCGGTGTTTGTGCCGAGACTGCGGGCATTGGCGAGCGACAGGGTGCCTTGGGTCACCTGGGTCGGGCCGCTGAAGTTGTTTTTCCCGGAGAGCACCCAAGTGCCCTTGCCAGACTTCGTAATGGAAGTCGTCGCCTTGCCGGCACGATCATGGGGATCTGCGATGGTCCGGGCGATTTCTCCCATCCCGGCAGTGTCACCCTCCACTACCGCCTCGTCCACCCGCTCACCATCACCAACCTCGTCCAGGCCACCAACAACAACGGGCGCATCATTTTCAAAGTGAACAGCACCCCCAACCTGCTCACCAAAGTGCAGGCCAGCACCAACCTCAGCACGACCAACTGGGTGGCGCTCCTCACCAACACTCCCGTCTCCGGCTCGTTCAGCTTCACCAACACCAACATCTTCACGCTTCCGAAACGATTCTACCGGGCGATCAACCAGTTCTGACTGCTCACTTCACCGTCGAAAGAAACTCCACCAGATCGCGCAGCTCGGTTTTGGAAAGCAACTTCGCCAACTCCTCCGGCATCGCCGATAGTCCCCGGTCCCGCGATTTGATTTCCTGCTTCGAGAGCTTCAATAGCACGCCGTCCTCCGGAGAAAGGATGTCCAGCTCCGTCGCCGTTTCGCGCTTCACCTGGCCGGCGTAGCTCTTTCCATTCTTCAACTCCACCACCACATTCTCAAAACCGGGCGCGATGTTTTTGTTCGGGAAAAGAATCGATTCCAAAATCGCTTCGCGCGCCTGCTTCTGCCCGAGGCCCTTCAACTCCGGCCCCACCTCGCCGCCTTCGCCGTTCACCTTGTGGCAGCGCAGACACGCCGCGTCCTGACGCTCGACGAACGTCTTCCGACCCGCCGCCGCGTTGCCGCCGAACAGCGTTTCGCGCCACGGCGCGAGCGCGTCCTTCGCGTCGCGTGATTTTTCAAAACGCTGTCCGCGCTCCTTCACGGCGGGCGCGGTGCGCTTGGCGGCGGCTTCGAGAATGTCCAGTTGCAATTCCTTTTCGGCCTGGCCAGCGATCAGCCGGTCGAGCTGCTTGGCAAGCGCGTCGTCCGCCGCCGGATCGGTGGACGTCGCCAGCGCGGCGAGCGCGGCCTGCTTCTCGGCCATCGAACCTTTCCCCAGCGTCGCCAGCAACGTCGTCGTGTCTGCGCCGCCGGGCAGACGCAGCGCGGCGAGGCGCACCGTTTCGTTTTTGTCGGCCAGCGCGAGTTTGAACGCGTCGGGCAGCCGCGCGCTTTTTTGCAGGGCCAGCGTATTCAAGGCTTCGGCGCGGATTTCCGGTGCCAGCGCGGTGTCCGCGAGGGTGACGAACGAATCGCCCTGCTTCACGCCCAGCGCGGTCGCCGTGCGCGTGGCGGCGAGACGGACGCTGTTCGGTGCGTCCTGGGAAATCTGCGCGAGCAACGGCTGCAACGCGGCGGCGGCCACGGCGCCATCGCGCGGCGCGAGCGGACGATGCAGGCCCACGATCTTGTCACGCAGCGGCGGCACGGCCCACTCGGCGAGCATTTCGAGCGCTTCGACGCGGAGGGGTTCGGATGAGTTTTTGTTCGCCGCGAACCGGACGAGGGCCTTCGCGTTGTCCGCGCCGCCGAGCCGGAAGTTCGCGTTCAACGCGCGGCGTAGGGTGAAGGTTTCGAGTTCAGAGATTTTGGTTTCGGGTTTGGCGGTTCGCGCGATCAGTGTGGCGAGCTGTGGCAGCGCGGCGGGAATGGGGGCGTCGTTGATGGCGCGGGCGGCTTCCAGAACAATTTGCGGATCGGCGTCGTGGAGGAAGCGCGCGACTTCGGGGCTGCCGAGCCGGCGCAACGCGAGCAGCACGCCGAGCCGGACGGAGCGGGAATTATTGTTCGCCGCCGCGAGCAGCACCGGGACATCGCCGATGCGCGCCAGCGCGAGCACGGCGACGTGGCGGAGGTAGGCGTCCTGGTCTTTGTTGTCGCGCAGCAGGGCAAGCAGCGGCGGTGTTGCGTTTGCCTGCCTGCGCTTGCCCAGACTTTCCGCCGCGAAGAAACGCACCTGGGCGTCTTCGTCACGAATCAGTTTGAGGAGCAAATCGCCGGCGAAAAGATTTGAAACATCTCCGAGCACGACCGCCGTTCGCGCCCGAATATACTTGTCCGAGTTCGAGGCAAGACTGGTCACGGTCGGCGCGATAATTTCCCCGAACGGCACATAGCGATACTCAAACTGCGTCTCGTCAGCAGAGTCTGTCCTGCTCGCAAAAATCAGGATTCTTCCGTGACGCTGAGATGCGGCGATCAATCCGTGCAAAGACTGAATCCGGCCAAGCCGATTAGTCCTCTGCGTTACCATTCGCAGCAATGCTGTCACGCGGTCGCTGGTTTGGTTCATACTCTGGTTCGGGATCGACTCAGGAAATAATCCCGCCAACTCAAACTCCGCCTCCTGCCTCACCCGCATATCCTGATGCCCCAGCAGCCGCGCCAGTTCTTCATCCGGGCGACTCTTCATTCCCTCCGCCAGCAATTTTTTTACCTCCAGCACTGCCGCACTCTTGTCCGTCGCCGGATCGTGGATGCGGTAAATGCGGCCTTTGCCGGATTTGTCGAAACTCTTGAACCAGTCGCTCACATACACCCCGCCGTCGGGGCCGAACGCCACGTCGCTGGGGCCAAGGTCGCCAAAGAAACTTTTCACCGGGCCGGCCTTGAACGACGCACCGTTCGGAATGTTCGTCCACATGAGCACGCTGCCGGGAAAATCGCAGAGGAAAAAATGACGCGCGAATTCCGGCGGCAGACCGGTGCCGGGATTGTAGGCCAGACCCGCCGGGCCGTGGCCGATGTGCGCGAGCGGCGGGAGCAGATACGCGGCGGTGTTCGAGTCTTCGAGATGCCAGAGCCGCTCGGAATTCCACGGTCCCATTTTCGGCAGCCATTGCCAGCCGAGGCGCCAGCCGAAGTCCGCGCCTTCGACCACGTAATGCCAGCGCGCCTTGTCGCCGCCGTCGCCGTTGTTGTCGGCGGTGAAGAGATTGCCAAATTCATCGAAGGCCAGCTCCTGCGGATTGCGCAGGCCGCAGGCGACGACTTCAAATTCCGAGCCGTCGGGATTGCAGCGAAACACACAGCCGCTGTCGGCGAGCAGTTCCGGCGTGAGACCAGGCCATGGATTTTTGATCTTCGCAAACAGGTTCGTGTCGGTGCCCCGGTCGGCGATGCTCCAGTAGAGTTTTCCGTCCGGCCCAAAAATCAGCCCGTGCATGTCGTGACCGCCAAACGCGATGTGGACGCCGAAGCCGTGCAGGAGATTGGTGATTTGCGATTGACGATTTACGAGGTATGGGCTGGCGGGAAGCGGGTCGGCGGAGAGCAGCCCGTTCGCCATTCGAAGACCGGGATTCGTAATTTTCCAAAGGTCGGGAATGCAGGCGAAATAAACATCATCGCCGTGCGCGAGGACGCCGGCGGCCACGCCGCTGACGATGGAGTTGAAGCCGTCGGCAAACACTTCGGCCTTGTCCGCGCGGCCGTCGCCGTTGGTGTCTTCAAGCCGCATGATGCGTTCGGATTCCACTTCGAGGTCGCGCCAGTCCACGCGCCCGTCGCGGTTAAAATCGGCGAGACCGCGGCCGGGTTTGCCGTCAATCGGGAATTGTTTTCGCAGGAAATCTGCGCGATTCGACACGGTGCGAAAACCGAGGTCCGCCTCAAGCCAGTCCTTGTGCCCGCGGATGTCGATGACGCTGGAGCGGCGGCGGAACGTTTCGACGAGATAGAGCCGGCCTTTCCCGTCAAAACTGAAGCTCACGGGGTTTTGCACGTCCGGCTCGGCGGCGAAAAGATCAAACTTGAGGCCGGGCGCAACGCGGAATTTTTTCATCGCGATGGCCAGATCTTCGGCAGTCGAACCGCCGGATTTTTCCGGCGGTTCGTCCGCGGCCTTGGCCGGCAGTGTGGATGCGATAAAAGAGGCGAGCAGCGGGCACAGGCGCAGGAGGTAAAAAATACGGGGGACAAATTGCACGCCTGAGAGACTAGCGGGGGACGCGGGAGATTCAATGCTCCAATCGGGAGGCGAGTCCGGCGCGCGAAGGCAATTCACGGTAAAACGGTCAGGCGGCCGGTCCCTTTGAGAAAACCGGGCGCGGTCGCCGCCGTGTAACTGCCCGGCGGTTGCGGCTTCCCGTCGAGCGAGAGTTGGCGGAGGTTCATCGGCCCTTTGAAGTTCAGCTCCAGCGTTGCGCCGCTGGCGATGGCGACCTCGGTGTTTGTGGCGAGACT
>CANMZY010000216.1:0-6027 GCA_947502425.1 Verrucomicrobiales bacterium | reverse complement strand
GGTCTGGTGGGTCATGCAACACAGACGAGAAAATCAGCCTCCTCGTTCAAAAGAAATCCCTGCGGATTAATTCAGCGTTTCCCTAGCAGTCCGACAAAAAAAAAGCTTACCAAAGCGGCTTGGAGAGCTACATATGCGGCGAATGAATTCGACCGTCAAAACCAGAAACGGTCATTGCAGTAATCCTGTTGCGTCGCGTTTTTCTTCACTGATCACTGCTAACTCGGCACTTTTCACTTCTTCCTGCCCCCTTTTCCCCCGCAACCCCCTTTTCCCCGCCCTCCGGTCTGGCCACCGGCTCCCTTAACGGCCTTCACACAAAAAGCAAATTCCTAGCATTAATAACCCCAAAAACCAAATCATGAAACTCAGAACATCGACGTTTATCACCGCCATCTTGGCAGCACTCGCGGGAACTCACGTGATGGCGGCCACATCCATCAGCTCCGGCTTCACTGGCCCAGCATTGGATGCTGGCCTCACAAGCACCTACACCACAGCAGGCACCACGCTCACGCTTAGTGGCACAGCTGCATTCTCGGGTGGAGGCCAAAACGACCGCTCCTATGTGGGCACGGTTGGAACCGACTACGCCACATCCACCAGCGACTGGACCGCAACGATTGAAGTGCAGACCGCAGGGCTTTTTGGTGCCCAACTCTTCTTCGGGCTGGGAACAGGAACAAGCCCCGGAACGGGCGATCCTGTCTATGGCACGCCGCAGGGGGCCACGGCAAACCAGGCTGCCGCAATGATCTATATGTATGCCCCAGGCGAAACGCGCAGTCTGTCGACCATTCGGAAGCAATCCAATCTGGGATATTGGTCCGGTGAAGTGAACATCTCAGACGCGACCTTTGACACGATCGTTGGAACCACTGGCGGAGTGGCGGCCGATGCGTTCTACCGCTACACCATGGCGTATGATTTCATTGCGCAAACCCTGACCTTTGATGTGGATCAAATCTCCGCGTTTGGTGGCACGGTGACTAGCTCAGGTGGCGCAAACGCCGCTGTCATGAGCTTGACCGACATGGGATACGACAGCACCAACGGCAAGATCATCTTCGGGGGCAATAACAACACATTCGACAACCTGAATGTCACTGTGATTCCCGAACCAAGTGCCGCGCTGCTCGGTGTCCTCGGCATGCTCTGCCTCCTGCGCCGTCGCAGGAACTAACTCCTACCTACCTGGAGTGATCCGGGTTTATACCTGAAATTCACGGGGTCGCCGACGGTCAAGTTGGCGGCTCCGCTTTCATGACAAGCCTCCGATTGCCTCCAGGTCGACGAAACCCCGGTGCGATACCTCGTTCACATCAAGAGATTACCAAAAAATCCGATACAAATCCTTTAACTACTTGGATTCAACACGGAACTGCAACGGATCGGAATAGGGTGGATCAGGGCTTGATGAACGGCTTCGTTTGAATCAGGCGGTTGGTGCAAATTGCGCCCGCGTTTCCCAACACCGGTTCCTTTATGCGACTGAAAAAATTGATCGCGCTTGGCTGCGTTCTGGCCGTGGCCACTTTGCGGCTGGCCGCCCTTGACCAGGTCATCATCACGGAGTTCATGGCGGCCAACAGCGGCACGCTTCAGGATGAGGATGGCGCCTACCCGGACTGGATCGAGATCCACAACGCCGGCACAAACATGGTGAACCTCGACGGCTGGTCCCTCACCGACGATGTCGCCAGCCCGGCCCAGTGGTTGTTCCCGTCCACAAACCTTGCGCCCAACGCCTACCTGGTCGTGTTCGCGTCCGGCAAGAACCGGCGCGTGCCGGGCGCACCGTTGCACACCAGTTTCAATTTGACCTCCGGCGGCGGGTTCCTCGCGCTGCTGAAACCTGGCGGCGTGGAGATCGCGTCGCAGTTCTTTTATGGCCAGCAATTCACCGACGTCTCGTTTGGCACCGGTGCCGGGCCGTCGCGCACCCCGGAGCCGCTCGTTGTGGCCAGTGCGCCGGTGAAGTTTCTGATTCCGTCCGCGCCAGTGGATGAAGCGTGGCGCGGCGGCGCGGCCTTCGACGACTCCTCGTGGAGCAATGGCGTGCTGGGTCTCGGGTTCGATTTCAACGCCGGGCCGCTCACCATCGCTTACAGCGGCCCGTCGAACCTGGCGGGAAACCAGGCCTACGGCGGCGCGCTTGGCATGGACTTCGACGTGTCGCAGCCCGTGAGCGTGACGGAACTCGGCTGCTTCGACGATTCCGGCAATGGCATCGCGGCGGGCGTCACCATCACGGTGCAGCTCTGGCGGCGCAACAACGCCGGCACTCCCGGGGTGCCGACCGACGACACCGGCGTCGCCAATCTTGCCAGCACCAACTTCACGACCGCTTCACCTGGCACGCTGGTGGGCGCGCATCGCTTCAAGGCTTTGTCCACCCCGCTCGCGCTCACCAACGGCTCCTACACCATCGTGGCTTTTGGCTACGGCGCCACGGAGCGGCTGGCGAACAACATCGGAGGCGCCGTGCCGAACAGCGGCGGCGGCGCGTTGAGCTTTGTCGGCCGCAGCCGTTATGGCGACAACACGAGCCTGTTCCCCGGGACGGCCGACGCGCAGGTTGCCCAGTACGGCGCGGGCACATTCAAGTTCCAAGCCGGGTCGGGACTGACCTTCGGCACGGTCCTCACCTCGATGCGGAGCAACAACGCCAGCGCGCTCTTCCGGGTGCCGTTCACCGTCCCGCCCGGGGCGAACTACGACACGCTCGCGCTCAACGTGAGCTACGACGACGGCTTCGCGGCTTTCCTGAACGGCGTCGAGATGGCGCGTCGCAATGCGCCCACCTTGCTGACGTTCAACGCCACGGCCACGAACACCGCTTCGGCCAGCGAGAGCATTGACCTCAGCGCGTTCGCCCCTCAACTCGTCCCGGGCGCAAACGTGCTCTCGATCCACGGGCTCAATGTCACTGCCATCGATAATGATTTTCGGATCAACGCCAAAATCACCGGCGAGCGCACCGCGACGAACGCGGTCTATTTCACCTTGCCCACGCCCGGCACGGGCAACGGCGCGGGCCTGCTCTACCCCGCTGTCGTCATCAACGAGATACACAGCGACCCGTTGAACTCGAAGTCCGTGCCCGCCGAGTTCATCGAGCTGTTCAATCCATTGCCGGCGGCCGTGGATGTTTCGGGCTGGTCGTTCACGCGCGGAATCAGCTTCACCTTTGGGCCGGGCACGGTCATTCCGGCGCGCGGCTTCCTGGTCGTCGCGGAAAATCCGGCCGTGTTTCAACAACAGTTCGGCGGTATCGCGCTCGGCGCGTGGACCGGCGGTCTCGCGAACGATGGGGAAACCATCGAACTGGTTGATGTCGTGGGCGCGCTGGTGGACCGGGTGAACTATGGCCTAGGATTTCCGTGGCCGACCGTGGGTGACAACGGCCACTCGATGCAACTCATCCACGAAGGTCTGGACAATGATCTCGGCGGCTCGTGGCGCTCCGCGGTGCCCACGCCCGGCGCGCGCAACTCGGTAACGACTGGCGCGGTGCCGCCGCTGATCCGGCAGGTTGACCATGCGCCGAATCAGCCCAGGAGCGGAGAGATCGTGACCATCACGGCGAAGGTGACGGACCCGGATGGAGTGGCTGGTGTGACGCTCGATTACCAAATCATCGCGCCGGGCAACTATCTCACGCTCACCGATCCCGCGTTCGCCACGAATTGGATTTCACTTCCGATGCTTGACGACGGCACTGGTGGCGACCCGGTCTTGGGCGACTCCGCGTTTACCGCGCAAATTCCGGCCGCAGTGCAAACGCACCGGCGTCTCATTCGCTACCGCATCAGCGCCAGTGACGGTGCGGCCAACTCCATCCGGGTTCCCTACGTTGATGATCCCGTGCCGAACTTCGCCTACTTCGTCTATGACGGCGTGCCGGCGTGGACGGGCGCGGTGCAGCCGGGCGTCACGCCGGTGCAGACGTTCGACACCAACACCATGCGCAAAGTGCGGGCCTTCCATCTCCTCAGCCGCAGCAACGACGTGTGGAACTGCCAGTACAATGCTGCATTCAACGACGGCAACTATCGTTTCGAGGGCGCGCTGGTGGTGGATGGCAAAGTGTACGATCACGTTCACTACCGGGTGAAAGGCCAGGGTTCGACCTACAACACGGGCAAGAACAAGTGGAAGTTCAAGTTTAACCACGGGCATTGGCTGGAGCTGCCGGACGACTACGGGCTGACGAAGAGCACCATCGAAGTGCTGAATGTGAGCAGTCTCCCCTCATCGTGGGCGCCGTGGAATCGCGGCTTGGCTGGACTCGACGAACGGATGCAATATCGCCTCACTGAACTGGCCGGCGTGCCCGCACCGCGCTCGACCTACTTCCAGCTCCGCGTCATCGACGATGCCGCCGAGCAGCCGGTGAACGCTCAATACGACGGCGACTTCTGGGGTCTCTACATGGCGTTTGAGAACCAGGACAACCGCTTCAAGGATGCGCACGGGCTGCCGGATGGAAACATTTTCCGGATGCAATCGGGCAACAATCATCTGCTCGGCCAGGGCGCGGGCCAACCGGCGAACCTGAGTGATCTCCAGTCCTTCACCAGCTCGACCACCGGTTACAATTTTTCGCCCAACCAGCCCGAAGCCTGGTGGCGCACCAACGTTGATTTGCAGAAGTACTTTTCCTGGCGCGCGGTGGGTGAGGCGGTGAACAACACAGACATTCGCGACCAGGAGAACGTCGTTTACTTCCGCGATCCGCTGACCGGCCTCTGGCACATCGAGCCGTGGGACTGCGATCTGCTTTACGAACAGTTCGATCGCTGGGGACCGGAAGCAACGCAGACGACGGTGCCCTACGAGCAAATTCGCCGCAGTCTGCTCGTGACGAACATCAACGTCGAATTCAAGAACCGCGCCCGGGAGTTGCAGGATCTGCTCCTCAACAGCGACCAGGCGGGGAAGCTCGTCGATGAATACGTCTCCCTCATCACCGATGGAGGAGCGACGCAACCGGGATTCGTGGAGGCCGATCGGCGGCGCTGGGATTACAATCCCATCAATCCAGTTCCGCCGCGCGGCGTCGGTGCGTCCGGAAATTACTACAAGACGCCCTATCCCGTGCCGAACATGGGCCTCGGCCCGCCGCAGCCGTTCTTCCGGACGCTCACCAGTCCCGACTTCGCGGGCCTGGTGACGTGGGTGAAAAACTTCATCGCGCTCGACGCGCACGGGGGTGCGCGTCTGGCGAACCTCGCAAGTGACCCGACGATTCCCGCCCGGCCGGCGCTCTCCTATCTCGGCCCGCCGAATTACGCGGCGGACAGTCTTGTCTTCGAAACAACCACCTTCAGTTCGCCCACCGGGCGGGTTTTCGCCGCGATGCAATGGCGCCTTAGTGAAGTGCTTGACCCCAGCGTGCCGAACTTCGTCGCCGGCCAACCGTGGCGCTACGAGATCGAGGAGGTCTGGAGTTCGGGCGAACTCACGTCGTTCAACAGCCGGATGACCCTGCCGCCCGAGTTCATCCGCGACGGCCATACCTATCGCGCGCGGGTGAAGTTCAAGGACTCCGGCGGACGCTGGAGCCGCTGGAGCGAACCGGTGCAGTTCACCGCCGGCTCGCCGGGCGTGTCGCAATTGCAGCAGAGCCTCATCGTCTCCGAGTTGATGTACAACCCTCCAGCCTTTGGCGCGGTGAGCGGCGACGAATTCGAATTCATCGAACTCAAAAACGTCGGCACGAACGCGATCAACGTCGGAGGAATCACTTTCACCACCGGCATCAATTTCACCTTCACCAACGGCACGACCCTCGCCGTCGGCTCCACCTTCCTGCTTGCGCGAAATCTGGCGCAGATGGCCGTGAAGTATCCGGGAGTGATCGTAAACGGCGTTTACACCGGTAAACTCGACAACGGCGGCGAGACGCTCACGCTTGCGCATCCCGCCGGCGGCACAGTGCTGTCGTTCACCTACGATGACGAGTTGCCGTGGCCGGTCGCGCCGGACAATTTAGGTTTCTCGCTCGTGCCGGTGAATGCAAAC
>CANMZY010000215.1:0-6042 GCA_947502425.1 Verrucomicrobiales bacterium | reverse complement strand
ACGCTCCACAGCGCGAAGATTCAGAAGCTGCTCTCCTTCCCGCTGCCCGGCCTGACGGAATGGCTGGCGGCGCATCCGAACACGCCGGTATGAAAGAGAATTTTTTGAACTCCGAAACCGGGACGGCCGCAGTTGGTGGGCAGAGGTCGCGCCGGTCACCGTGGGCGTCGCGCTTTCGGAAGAAATCGTTTTACGGGCGGGACGCGCGTGGACTCAGCTGGGACGGCTGCGCCACGAACGGCCAGTCATCCCGGAGTGCGGGTTGAATACACCATGAGCCAGCAACCTTATCGCGGACGCATCGCGCCGTCGCCGACGGGGCATCTGCATCTCGGCCATGCGCGCACGTTTTGGATCGCGCAGCAGCGCGCCCGCGCCGCGCAGGGCACGCTCGTCCTGCGCAACGAGGATCTTGATTCCACCCGTTACCAAATGGAGTTCGTCGAGGCCATGATCGAGGATCTGAAATGGTTTGGCCTGGACTGGCAGGAAGGGCCGGACCGCCCCGACCCGGCGGGGTTCGGTCCGTACAGCCAGAGCGAGCGGATGACTTTCTATCGCGCCGCAATGAAAAAGCTGGTGGCGGGCGGATTGGTTTATCCCTGCACCTGCTCGCGCAAAGACATTCAGGCGGCCGTCCGCGCCCCGCACGCGGAGGATGAGGAGCCGGTTTATCCCGGAACCTGCCGGGCGAAATCCGCGCGGCCGGGCCGGCCGGAAACCTCGTCGTTCGATCCGCACTCGGCAGCCTTGCCGGCGAGTTGGCGCCTGCGCGTGCCCGACGGCGAAACCATTTCCTTCGTGGATGGATTTTTCGGACGGCAGCAGTTCGTGGCCGGAAAAGATTTTGGCGACTTCATTGTCTGGCGGCGCGACGGAGTGCCGGCCTATCAACTGGTCTGCGTGGCGGACGATGCGGCGATGCAGATCACGGAAGTGGTGCGCGGCGCGGATTTGCTCCTGTCCACCGCCCGGCAACTGCTGCTCTTTCGCGCGCTCGGCCTGACGCCGCCGGCGTTTTATCATTGTGATCTGATGAAGGACGAAGCAGGTGTGCGCCTGGCCAAGCGGCATGAGGCGCTGAGTTTGCGGACGCTGCGAGGGCAGGGGAAGTCGCCGGAGGAATTGCAGGCGGGATTTCGCCAGCCATAGCGGGCCACCAAGACAGAAAAAAGCCGCCATGGCTGGCGGCTTTTGTGTTGTGAAAATGTTCCGAGGCCGGGCGGTTATTTCGGGACGATCCAGGCGTTGCGGTAGAAGACCGGGTTGCCGTGGCCCTGGATTTGAATCTGGCCGCCGGTCGGGTCTTCTTTTTTGCCGCCGCCGGTCGAGCCGGTCAGTTCGAGCTTGTCGTGGATGACCACGCCGTTGTGCTTCACGGTGGTGACGGCGTTCTTGGTTTTCTTGCCGTCGGCGCCGAATTCGGCCGCCGTGAAATCAATGTCGTAGGTCTGCCAGGTGAGCGGGGGGAAGCACATGTTCTCACTGGGTTTAGCCTTGGTGTAAACGCCGCCGCACTCGTTGTTCTCGCCCTTGAGGCCGAAGCTGTCGAGCACCTGCACTTCATAGCGGTCCTGCAAATAGACGCCGCTGTTGCCGCGATCCTGTCCTCGTCCGAGCGGCTTGAAGGGCAGCACGAATTCAATGTGCAGCGTGAAGTTGGTGAAGCCCTGCTTGGTCTTCGACCCGGCCATGAGCAGCTTGCGGTCGTCCAGGTGGCCGCCCGCCCAGGCGTCGGCGTTTGAGCCGTCAAAGAGCACGACGGCGCCGGCCGGGGCTTTCGCGCCCATCGTCGGGCTGACGCGGGAGACTTTTTTCAGGGTGAACTTGTCGCCCTTGTCGGTGGCACCGGTGAGCGTGGCGCCGGAGACGGAGGCGTTCCAGCCGCCTTCGGGGCTGGTGAATTTCACCTTGTCGCCGTCGAGCGCGCCGGGAATTTCCACCTTGGTTTTCTTGTCCCAGCCCGCGCCGGGCAGTCCGCCCTTGTGGAAGACGGCGCGAAACTTGGCGTCGCCCAGGGCGATGACCTGCGCGCCGAGGTCGTCACCGGCGTACTCGCCTTGCAGCGCGTAGTCGGGGCCGGCGGCGGTGGCAGCTTCGATGGTGGTGTGGGTTGATTTGTCGGCGGCAGAGACGGCCGGAGCGAGGGCGAGGGCGAGGAGGGCGAGCCAGTTAGTTTTCATAATGGTGGTGGATGGAGTGGATGCTGGGCAGCGGTTATTTGCGGACGAGCCAGATGTTCCGGTAGTAGATCGGGTTGCCGTGGTCCTGCAATTGGAACGGGCCGCCGACCGGCGTCACGGAACCGATGCCGCTGGCGGTGGTGGTGCTGTTGATCTCGACCTGGTCGTGGATGAGCACGCCGTTGTGTTTGACGGTCATGACGGCGTTTTTGGTTTTCTGGCCGGCGTCGTCAAATTTCGCGGCCGTGAAATCCACGTCATAGGTCTGCCAGACGAGCGGGGGGAAGCACATGTTGACCGCCGGTTTGTGCTTGGTGTAGATGCCGCCGCACTCGTTGTTCTCGCCCTTGAGTCCGAAGCTGTCGAGCACCTGCACCTCGTAGCGGTCCTGGAAATAGACGCCGCTGTTGCCGCGATCCTGGCCGCGGCCGTAGGGCTTGAAGGGCAGGAAGAATTCAATGTGGAACGTGAAGTTGGTGAAGATGTCCTTGGACCTAGTGCCGGACTTCAGAAAATTGCGGTCATCGATCTTGCCGTTCTGCCAGGCGGCGGCGCTGGTGCCGTCGAATAGGACGACCGCGCCTTCCGGCGGTTTCGCGCCGAGCGTAGGGCTGGTGCGATGGACTTTTTTCATCACGCCGCCGCCGGCCTGGTCGGACTTGATAGTGAAGGCGCCTTTCGCCAGCGAGCAGGTGAGGCCGGCGGTGGCACTGGTGAAGGTGATGACCTCGCCGGCGCGTTTGCCTTCGATCTCGGTCTTGGCCGATTTGTCCCAGCCCGCGCCGGGCAGTCCGACCTTGTAGATGACCGCGCGGAACTTGTCGTCGCCGAGGGCGATGACCTGGACGCCGCCGGTGTCGCTGGCGTACTCGCCCTGGTCCACGTAATCCTGGCCGGCGGTTTCGACGGTCAGGGCGGCCAGGGGTTTTGGTTTGGCGGCGGGCTTGGGTTCATCGGCGGCGTGGGCGGTGTAGACGAGCGCGAGACCGAGGAGCGGGAGGAGGGTGGTTTTCATAATTTTAGAATGACGGGACTGGGTCACTTCGCCGGGCCGACTTTGTGGATGGTGTTGTTAATGGCGGTGGTGATGGGCGTGCCGTCGGCGGCCTTGATGTTCATCTTGATCTTCATCTGCATGACGGGGACGACCTCGGCGACTCGCAGGAAGACCGACTTTTTGTCGGCCGATACGGTGACCCCGGACACATTCACGGGGTCGTGACCTTTCTTGGCCGGATCGGCGACGGAGAACTCCCCGGAGCCGTAGCCGCCCGAATACTGGTAGTTCCATTGCTCGACACTCCAGTTGGCCGCTTCCTTGGCGCTGGCCTCGTCGAGGGCGTTGGGGAAGGAAATTTCCAGGCCGTTCTTTTTGGCGCGCAGACCCACCGGGTCGTTGACCGGCGCCCCGGTGTAGCGGACGCGGAAGAAACCACCGTCGCGCGCCGCGCTGGTCTGCCAGCCTTTGAGGCCGCAGCCGTAGAATTGTCCGTCCTTGGGATTGAAACGCGCGCGCATCAGGCCGCTGTTGAATTTCAGCGGGAACTGGACCATGCCGCCCTGGGTCACGCCGTCCACTTCCTCGGTCATCATGTGGAAGAGCGTGCATTTGCCGTAGGACATGAAGAGCGGCTGGCCGTTGAACGGCCCCCACTTGTCGCTCGTCACGTAGACCTGGCCGCCGCTGGAGTTGTCCATGTTCATCGGCACCCAGCAGACCGGCTGGTCGTATTCTTCGGAGGCCTTGCCGGCGGGCGCCGGCGTGCGGTGCGCGGCGGGCTTCATGCCGTAGTAGCCTCCTTTTTTCACCATGCTCACCTTGCTCGAGGGCATGTAGTGGCCCTGGTTGTCGCCGACGAGAATTTCATTGTTCGGCCCGACAGTCATGCCGTTGGGCGCGCGCAGGCCGGTGGCGAAGACTTCCATGTCCGAACCGTCCTTCGAGACTTTCAACATCACGCCCTGGTGCGGCGACGTGACATTCGGCGGCCAGGGCGCGCCCTTGGCGTAGTAAAAATTGCCCTGCGTGTCCGTGTGCAGATCGAGGCTGAACTCGTGATAATTGTCCGTGACCACGCTGTCGTTGTTGAAATTTTCGTAGAAGTCCGCCTCGCCGTCGTCGTTCAAATCATGCAGGCGCGTGATCTGGTCGCGGCCGGTGACATGGACCAGCCCATCGACGACCTTGACCCCGAGCGGCTGGAAGAGGCCGGTGGCATACCGCCGCCAGGTGAGTTTCTCCAGTTTGGCGTCAATGCCCGAAACCATCCAGACATCACCGTGGAACGTGCAGATCGCGGCGCGACCGTCGGGCAGGAAATCAAACCCGCCGAAAAATGTTTTCGAGTTCCAAGGATTCGGGAGCGGTTCCGGCAGCAGGTCCACGACGTATGATCCGCCGTTCGTTCCGAGCACGCCTTGGTTCACCACCGTCTCCGGCCAGTGCGCCGCGCCGCCCTTGGTCAGCTTCGCGAGATCGGGCAGCTTGCCGCCGGCCGCCACGGCGGTTTTGAATTTCACCAAGTCCGACTTGAGGCCGCTCCAGATCGAGATCTTGATGGCCGAGCCTTTTTTGCCCTTCACCTGCGCGACCAGCTTGCCGTTGGTCGGCGCCTGCAAAACCACACCCTCGCCCTCGACCGCCACGGCGGTGGCGGTGGAGGCGTCCGGGTTGGTGACGTTTTCATTGACGAAGCTGGTCAACTTCTCGCCCGCTTCCGCCGTGCCGGCCGTGTCACAGACCACGAGAGTCAACGCCTCACTGGAGTCCAATTGGATGGTGCGCGTGAAGACCGTGAGGCCGGACGATTTGTCCACGCCCGGCAGCTCGAGCAAACCGACCTTGCCCACCGTGTAGGAAAGCACCACCTGGTCGCCGTTCAGATACAGCCCGCGATAATGCGCCCAGTCCTTGGGGAGCGGCCCCATTTGTTTCGTGCGCGGATCGGTCAGGCTCTCGCCCTTCGCCCAGCCCGGGCCGTTTTTCGATTCGAAGCCGAGCTTGCCCTTCACCGACGGTGGCGGCGGCCAAGCGATCTGCGTCTGAGTGTTGCCAAATTCCAGAAAATCATCCGTCCACCCCGCCGCCGCACGCATGGTGTCGGCGTCGTAACACATGAACGCGCGTTTCTCCGCGCCGAGCGTGACGACGAGGCCCTTGTAGGCGAGGGGCTTTCCCTTGCTCATGATCGTGCCGGAAAAAACCGGGCCGCGGATGATCTCACCCGGCGCGGCGGCGTGGAGGGAGGCGAGGGTTGAAATCAGGGCGGCGATGCCGGCAAATGTTTTTTTCATAGAGTTTTGAATTCGGTGTCCGTCTGCATGGCTGTTTTCGACGGACGTGGCAATAGAAAATTCAGGCAGGGCTGGGGCAGGGCGCGCCCAAGTTTTTTGGCCGGGAAGTTATTTCTTGTCCGGCACCATGATCGAGAGCGGATTGCGCGCAGGTAGTTTTTGACTCGCGATGCGTAGTCAGGTGCAAAATGGGTTCTGGTGTTTCGGCTGGCGCGGGCCGGTCAGCCGCTCAGGGAATGCTCAAATCCCCGTCAAGCGTTCAGGCTGCCGGACCTCTCCCGAACTTCTGCTCCGATCTCCGCTTCCCTTTCCGATATGCCGTATCGCGAGCCGGATGCCGTTGCTTGAAACGCGGGCTCACCCAGTCAGAAAAAAAAGCACGTGCTATGAAGACTCGCTACCCTGCGAAATCGAATGCCGCGTCCTGGCTTGACCGGGTCGGCCGCCGCCCTGCCGCTGGTGCTGCTCAGTTCCGTCGGCAACGTGCAACGCCGGGAAGACCCTGTCGGCGGCATGTTCGGCGCCTACCTCACCAAACCGATCCATCAATTGACCCTCTTTGAAA
>CANMZY010000214.1:0-6054 GCA_947502425.1 Verrucomicrobiales bacterium | reverse complement strand
GACCACCCGGAGACACTCAAGCTGTTCCAGAAATCACGCAAGGGCGGGAGTTGACCGCCGTGCCGCCTCAATGGAAACAGCTCGCCGCCCTGGCCGAATCCGAAGTCGAGGCCACCCTGCGGAACCTGCCCACGAAACTCCGTGACCAGGCGCGCGCGCTGCCCGTCACCTACGAACCGTTTCCCAATGACGATCTGGTGGACGACGGCATCGAACCAGACACGCTGGGTTTGTTTGTCGGTGGAGAATTTTCCGAGGCCGGCCACGTTCCGATTCCCGCGCAGATTATCCTCTTTCTCGAGAACATCTGGCTGATGATCGAGGAGGAAGGCGGTGGAGAAAAAGAATTCCGCCACGAAGTCCGCACCACGCTGCTGCACGAACTGGGGCATTACCTCGGACTGGACGAGGGAGATTTGGAAGCGCGCGGGCTGGAGTGAAGGCGGTGGTCACGCTTACGGAAACAAACCCCGCGTCCGCTTGGCTTCCTGCACACGCTTCACGCCGAGGCTCATCGCCGCCAGCCGCATCGAGACGTTCTGCTTGCGGCTTAGGTGCAGCGTCTGCGTGAACGCCCCTTCGAGGATGCGGAACAATTTGTCCACCACCTCCGTCTCCGTCCAAAAGAAGCTCTGCAAATCCTGCACCCACTCGAAGTAGGAAACGATCACCCCGCCCGCGTTGCAGAGAATGTCCGGGATGACAAAAATCTCCGGGCGCTGCGCGAGAATCTCGTCGGCCTCCGGCGTGGTCGGACCGTTTGCGGCCTCGGCGAGAATGCGGCACTGGATTTCCCCCGCGTTGGCCGCCGTGATCTGCCGCTCGAGCGCGGCGGGCACGAGCACGTCGCAGGGTGTGACCAGCAGTTGCTCGTTCGTGATCGGCTCGGCCCCGGAAAATCCGACGACCGTTCTTTCCTTCGCGACATGATCGTCAAGCTTCCAAAGGTCGAGACCCGCCGCGTTGAACAACCCTCCCGCGGCGTCGCTCACCGCAATAATTTTTAATCCGTTCCGCGCCATCGAGAGCGCCGCGATGGAGCCGACGTTGCCATAACCCTGCACCACGGCGGTGGCCTTCGCGGCGTCGAGCTTGATCGTGTCCATCGCGCGGTTGACGAGGTAGCCGACGCCGCGGCCCGTCGCCTCGCGCCGCCCGACCGAGCCGCCGAGCCCGACCGGCTTGCCCGTGACGATGCTCGAAACCGTGCTGCCCATGTGGACGGAATAGGTGTCCATCACCCAGGCCATCGTCTGCTCGTTCGTGCCGACGTCGGGCGCCATCACGTCGATCTGCGGCCCGATGAACGGAATCATTTCCTGCGTGTAACGACGGGTGAGCCGCTCCAGTTCCTTGATGGACATCTGGCGCGGGTCGCACGCGATGCCGCCTTTCGCGCCGCCGTAGGGCAGGCCGGTGAGCGCGCATTTCCAGCTCATCCACATCGCCAGCGCCGCGACTTCGCCGAGCGTCACGTCGGGATGGTAGCGCAATCCGCCCTTCGTCGGGCCGAGCGTCAGATGATGCTGCACGCGGTAGCCGCTGAAGACTTCGGTGCGCCCGTCGTCGCGGTGGATGGGAAGGGCGACGGTCATGGAGCGCTTGGGATATTTGAGGCGGTCACGGTCGTTCGCCGGGATTTGCAAATGGTCGGCCACGAGATCGAACTGCTGGCAGGCCATGCGAAAAGTGGGATGATCGTAGATTTGCACGGCGGCAGGTTAGCAAACGGTGCGAGGGAGGAAAACCGATTTTGAATCGCTAATTTTCGCTGATAAACGCTAGTGGGAAAAGGCATGGCAGCATGGGGTCGAAAATTTCTCGTTCCTGCTCCAAGTCTGCCAGCTCAGCGAGGATTCAAGGATTTTTCTTTTGCGAGCGCGACTCGCTGGAGTTAATGCTTTAGCAAGTCTTCGCCCCGGAACATCCTAAAGACTGAACTCCAACGTGTGCGCCAGCCATGCCAAAGGACCCTGAGCGCGGATCAGCGGTTTAATTTTCAAGGTTTCCCAATTCGCTTCGCAGCCGCTACGCTGGCGCCGATGTCAGACACGCTGGTCGTCAACGAAATCTATATGAGTTTGCAGGGCGAAAGCACCTTCGCCGGTCTGCCGTGCGTCTTCGTGCGGCTCACGGCCTGCAATCTCCGCTGCTCCTATTGCGACACGGCGTATGCGTTCACCGAAGGCAAAAAGCAGCCGCTCACGGAAATTATCACCGAAGTTCGCCGTGTGGCCGGTCCATTCAGAAATTCCGCACTCCGCACTCCGCACTCCGCACTTCCCCTCGTCGAACTCACCGGCGGCGAGCCGCTGCTCCAGCCGAACGCGCTGCCGCTGATGCGCGCGCTGTGCGACGACGGTTTCACGGTGCTCCTCGAAACCAGCGGTGCGCTGGATATTTCCCAGGTCGATCCGCGCGTGCGGCGCATCATGGATTTGAAATGCCCCAGCAGCGGCGAGGTCGCCCGCAATCGCTTCGAGAATCTGCCGCACCTCAAGCCCACCGATGAAATCAAGTTCGTCATCGGCACGCGCGAGGATTACGAGTGGGCGAAGGAGCAAATTGCCCGGCACCAGCTCGACGCCATCTGTCCGCTGCTCTTCTCGTGGGTGGCGCCGCTCCAGCCGGAGCAGCAGGACAAGTCGCTGAAAAAAGTTCCCGGCGGCCAGACGCCGCTGACGCGCCTCGAACTGGTCGAGCAAATCATCGCCGACGCCCTGCCGGTGCGGTTCCAGCTTCAGATGCACAAGGTCATCTGGGCACCGGAGCAGCGCGGGGTTTGAACACGAATGGACATGAATAAACACGAATGGAAATCGAGCTGGACACGGATTTCACGGATTGGCACGGATGGAAATCAGCCCATTGGAATCCATGTTAATCCGTGGAATTCGTGTCAAACATCCCCCGTTTTCAGCTGCGTTCATCTGCGTCCATTTGCGGTCCAAACCTCATGACCACCCGCCAAACTCTCGCGCTGCTGCAACGCCACGAATCGCGCAACGTCACCTTCATCGAGCCGGACGGCTCGTGGCCGGTGGTGTGGCAGCGCGCGCGTGGTGTTCATGTCTGGGACGCCGAAGGAAAAAAGTATCTCGACCTGACGGCGGCCTTTGGCGTCGCGGCGGCGGGGCACGCGAATCGGCGCGTGGTCCGCGCCGGCCAGCAGCAGATGGCCTTGCTGCTGCACGCGATGGGCGACGTGCATCCGCACGCGCTCAAGGCGCGGCTCGCGCGGGAACTGAGCCGGATCACCTTCGAGAGATGGGCCGAGAAGCGCGGAACGGAGAGCGCGGAACGCGGAAACGTCAAGCCTGCTCACGCACCACGCACCACACACCACGCCAAAACCATCTTCTGCAACTCCGGCTTTGAAGCCGTCGAGGCGGCGTTGAAGACTGTCTTGCTGGCGACCGGCCGGCGCGGCGTGATTGCGTTCGAGGGCGGCTATCACGGCCTCGGCCACGGCGCGTTGAACGCCACGCATCGGGAGCATTTTCGCGGGCCGTTTCGCGCGCAGCTTGGCGAGTTCGGACGCTTCGTGCCGTTTTCTTTTTCATCTGGGAGCAGCCGACGTGAGGAGGCTCATTCTAAAAATCCGAAATTGTCAGAGCCTCCGCACGTCGGCTGCTCCGAAACGGAGCAGGCCATCCGCCGTATTTTCCGGCGCGAGAAAATTGGCGCGATCCTGGTTGAGCCGGTGCAGGCGCGCGGCGGGATCAATGTGCCGCCGCCGGAATTCCTGCCGCTACTCCGCAAGCTGTGCGACGAGCACGGCGCGCTGCTGATCCTGGACGAGATTTACACCGGCTTCGGCCGCACCGGAAAATGGTTTGCCTGCGAGCACACGCAAACGACGCCCGATTTCATCTGCCTCGGCAAGGCGCTCACCGGCGGCTTCCCGCTTTCGGCCTGCGTCGGTCGCGCGGACGTGATGGACGCCGCCTGGCCCGCCTCCACCGGCGAGGCGATTCACACCAGCACGTTCCTCGGTCATCCGGTCGGCTGCGCGATGGCGCTGGCGCAGATTGCGGAAATCAAGGCTGGGAAACTGGTCGAGCGCAGCGCGGGGCTCGGCAGAAGTTTGCTGAACGCTTTGGAGAACATTCACGCACCACGCACCACGCACCACGCCCGCGGCCTCGGCCTGATGGCCGGCCTGGAACTGCGCCGCCCCGATGGTTCACCCGCCACGGCGGAGTCTTTGCGCGTCATCAAGGAAATGCTGCATCAGGGTTTCATCCTGCTGCCGGAAGGGGAACACGCCAACGTGATCAGCTTCACGCCGCCGCTGACGATCAGTGAGGCGCAGTTGCGGCGGACCATGCGGGCCTTGGAAGGCGCCCTCACCGCCGGTCAGGTGTGAAACTTTTGGGCGTGGCCGAATTTTCGCCGGGCGCGATGCTTGACGAGTAGTAGAAAGGAATCGGCCATCGGATGACCTTCGCGCCCGCCCTCCAGAAAGTTCCAGGGGTTGATCGCTCGTTTGAGCAGGGTTGGCCCGGCCGGCGGCACGACGGCCGCCGGATGGACGGCGGGCGCGAGACCGACCGGATCGTGGGTGATCGCGGCGTTTGGCTTCGGAGGCACGGGCGGAAACTGGGCGGAAAATGTGGCCGGACAAAGGCGCGGCGGTTACAAATGGGAAAACTCGAATGACTCTCACCGAAATGAAACGGGTGCTGGCGGCGGGCGACATTCAGCTCACCAAGTCGCTCGGCCAGAATTTTCTACACGACGGCAACCAGCTCCGGCGCATCGTCGGCGCGGCGGCGCTGACACTGGCGGACAAGGTCTTGGAGATCGGGCCGGGCCTCGGGCCGCTGACGGAACTGTTGCTCGCCGGGGCAGGGGAGGTGCTCGCCATCGAGAAGGATCTGCGGTTGGTGGAATTCTTGCGTGAGCGGTTCGCTTCGGAGCGGAGCGCCGATCTCCTGATCGGCACGGTGGACGGCCCACGAAACTTGCCGAACCGGAGTTCGGCGTTCCAATTATTGCATAACGACGCGTTGAAATATCTGCAACGCGAGCGGCGTGACTGGAGCGAGTGGAAGCTGGTGGCGAACCTGCCTTATTCCGTCGCCTCGCCGATTCTCGTCGAACTCGCGCAGGCCGTCGTCCCGCCGCAACTGCTCGTGGCCACGCTGCAACTGGAGGTCGCGCGCCGGCTCATGTCCACAGCGGACGATGACGACTACGGAGTGCTGACTTTGCTCGTGCAGTTGCGCTACGAGCCGGTGGAATGGTTCAAAATTCCAAGCGGCTGCTTTTTTCCGGAGCCGGAGGTGGACTCGGCGTGCGTGGTTTTGAAACGCCGCGTCACGCCGCTGCTGACGGGAGACGGTCCGGCGGCGTTTGAAAAAATCGTGAAACGCGGCTTTTCCCAGCGGCGCAAAATGATGCTTAAGCTGCTGAAGCAGGACTGGCCGGCGGAGAAGCTCGGCGCGGCCTTCGGGCAGTTGCAGCTCTCGCCGCAGGAGCGCGCGGAGAAATTGAGCCTGGAGCAGTTCGTCGCGTTGACTAAGCTGCTGCTCACGCCCGGGTGAAAAGCGAAAAGAGCTGGAGAGTCGCGCGAAGGGCGCAGCCCGGTTTCCTGTGGCCTGGTTACTGATAGAAATTTGCTTTCTGGACGCTCTACGGTTCAATATTTCAAAGTGAATTAAACTCCCGATCAAAAAGCCGGCCCGGATTGCTCCGGGCCGGCTGTGGAGCCAAGCGGGCTAAATCACCGCCCACTACTCGCTCTTGCCGCTGACCACGCGGGCGGGCGCTGCCTCTGGCTTTTGGGCCACGAGCGCGTTCAACAACTTTTCCAAGGCCGTCAGGCGGGCGAGGCGCGCGCAGTCACGAGTGTCTATTTCATCAAGGGGCTTTTTCAGTTTCGCGTTCTCGGTGGTCAGGTTTTTAATCTGCTCATCCTTTTCCGCACGGAGTTCCCGCAGCGCAGCCACCGCGAGGGATTCGAAACCTTTCGGAGCCAGGAACTTCATGCCGTTGGGCCTTTCACCCACCCAGGCTGGAAAAACCTTTTCCACTTCTTGGGCGATGAAA
>CANMZY010000213.1:0-6055 GCA_947502425.1 Verrucomicrobiales bacterium | reverse complement strand
CCAGGCGTTGACCAGGAAAGCGGTGGTTCCCGGCGGCAGCGGCTTGTCGGCGACCACCTCGTGCTGGCCTGGTTTGCAGGGTGTCTTTCCCCAACGCCGGCTTTTCCAGTTGCCGCCGGAGGTGGTGAAAAACAGCATAGCGCTCTTGATCTCGCCCGTGTACTTCGCGCTGACCAGCCCGGTCGTCGCGTCGGCCTGCGGCCGGCCCACGGTCAGCAGCGGCGCGCCACCTTTGACGATGCTGTCGGCGAAGGCGTAAATCTCCCACGGTTCTTCCCACCCGTAGCCGTGTCCGTGGATCATCCAGGCGCGCACACACAAGGTGCTCGGGCCGCCGGCGGCCTTGGCCGAATTCGCAAAGATGTTGACCTGAAAAACGGGATCGTCCAGCGCGCTGGCCCACAGCATCGGCATCTTCGCGTGGGGCAGGTGGGCCGAGGGATCCCACTTGGTGCGGTAATCCTGAAACTGTTCGGCGGTCATGTTCTTCGGCGGGAACCATTGCGAAAGTCCCGGGTTGTCACTCTCGTGAATGTAGCCACCGCCGTACACCGGAATGACGAAGGCAAACCGGTCATCAACTCCCGCCACAGTGCTGACGATGGTTCCGCCCCAGGAAATGCCCGTCAGGCCGATCTTCTTGGGGTTGATTTCCGGGAACGAGCGCAGCAGCGAGTGGGCGCGGATCACATCGGCCACCGCGTGATAAAACCACTGTTCGGTGTCGGGCAGGTCGCGGTCGCCGAACCAGTCCTTGCGAGCCGGGCCGGCGTTTTCGTGGCCGGCTCCGACGGGGAAATTCCCTTCGACGTGATGAGATTTTCCGCCGGGCAGATGGCCTTCCAAATCCATGGCGATGGCGGCGTAACCGCTCTTGTTCCATTTCTTCACCCATTCGGGATAAGCCGTGCCGCCGCCGCCGTGGGCGCACACCACCGCGGGCCAGCCTCCCTCGGGTGGCGTCCCGGCCGGGGCCGCGTAGTAGGCGAATACCCAGGTCGGTTTGCCTTTCCAATCCGCGCCCTCGTAGAAAAAAGAACGCATCCCCTTCGCGGGACGTTCCGGGGTGGCGTGCATCTTCGGGGTCTTGGCGAGCGCGGGAACGTCCCAAGGCACGATCCGCTTCACCGGCGCAGGCTCCGCCGGTTGTGCAGCCGGTGTCGTCACGATCAGACCGGCGGCCAGAGCCAGGGTAAAAATATTTTTCATGTTGGTGCCCGGATGGATGGACGAACCGGATGATCTATTCAACGGCGCGCTGATTTTATCAACCCGCAAACAGAGGCCGGAAACATTTCCACGGTTTCAGCCGAGCAGTCCGGGGATCACTTCGCCGTGCACATCGGTCAGCCGGCGGTCGATGCCGTTACTGCGAAAGGTGAGCCGGGTGTGATCGATGCCCAACTGATGAAGGATGGTCGCGTGGATGTCGTACACCGTCGTCGGGTGATTGCGGTCCTGCGGCTTGTAGCCCCATTGATCGCTTTCGCCGCAGGTGACGCCGCCCTTGATGCCGCCGCCGCACAGCCAGTTCGTGAAGCAATAGGGATTGTGGTCGCGCCCTTTGCCGCCTTGTGAACTGGGCATGCGGCCAAACTCGGTGGTCCAAAGAATGATCGTGTCGTCGAGCAGGCCGCGCTGTTTCAAGTCCTGGATCAAGGCCGCCGCGCCGCGTGCAAAACCCATCGAGAGCGGACCGTGGTCGCGGCGGATGTCTTCGTGTGAATCCCAGTTGCGCCGGGGAAAGCCGTTGTCGTTGCCGCTCCAGACCTGCACGAAGCGCACGCCGCGCTCGACGAGCCGCCGGGCGACGAGGCATTTGCGTCCGAAGTAATCCATCTCTTCTTCCGCATTGATCTCCTTCGGCCAGGCCGGTGGATTTTTTTTGATGCCGTAAAGGTTCAGCAGATGATCCGGCTCCTTGGAAAGGTCCATGGCCTCGGGCGCGGCGAGCTGCATCCGCGCGGCGAGTTCGTAGCTGCGGATGCGCGCGTCGAGCCGGGCGTCGCCCTCGCGCGTGGCGGCGTGTTCGCGGTTGAGCCGGGCCAGCACGTCGTGGGCGGCGGCTTCACTTGCGGGCGAGACGAAGCCGCCGGCCGGGCCGGGGAACAGGTCGGTGATGGGATTTTCCTGGCCGGGATAAATGATCGTCCCGGCGTGCTGGCCGGGCAGAAAAGCGGAGTCCCAGTTCTTCGGCCCGTTCGACGCGAAGCCGCGGTGATCCGGCAGCACCACGAAGGCCGGCAGGTTTTCGTTCACGCTGCCGAGTCCGTAGCTGACCCACGAACCCATGCCGGGAAAACCAGGCAGTTGAAATCCCGTCGCCTGCAAATACGTCGCCTGGCTGTGCACGCCCGTCTTGCCGACGAGGTTGTGCACAAATGCCAGCTCGTCCACGACCTTGCCGAGTTCGGCCACCGTCTCGCCCAGCATTTTGCCGGACTGGCCGTGGGGCTGGAACGGCCAGACCGGTTTCATCCACGGGCCGAGTCCGTCTTGAAACGCCTCGACGTGTTCGCCGAAATCGCTCTTCTGCCCGTCGCGCTTGAGCAGCTCCGGCTTGTAGTCGAACAGGTCAAGATGGCTGGCCGCGCCGCCCATGAACAATTGGATGACGCGTTTCGCCCGGGGCGGAAAATGCGGAACGCGGAACGCAGAACGCGGAGCGGGGTCCGCCGCCAGGAGCTTTTCCCCGCCGAGCAGGCTGGCCAGCGCGATGCCGCCGAGTCCGCCGCCGGAACGCCAGAGAAACTCGCGGCGGGACTGAGGCACAGCAGCAAACGAAAGGAACGAAGAGGTGGAAGGCGGAGCCGGCCGATGCCACGGAGACTGGTGCGATGGGTTCATTGGTTCTCTTCGTTCGCTTCTGTTCCCCTCAGTCCACAAAGGAAAACTCGTTTAGGTTGAACAGCACCCGGCAGACGTTGGTCAGCCCGAACTGCTGCGCGTGCCGGGTGAGTACGGACACCTCGTCCGGTGATGGTGCGCGGCCGACGGCCTCGTAGTAGGCACCACGCACCTTGGCGGGCAGATCGCCGTCCTGCTTCTCCAGCTTCGCGGCGAAGTGTTTCGACATCGTGAGCATGAGCGAGTTGTTCAACATCGCCAGGGCTTGCAGCGGCGACTGGCTTTCGTTCCGCCGGCCCACCTGCATCGACGGATCGGCGCAGTCCAGCGTGGTCATGAACGGCTGCTGCTGCGAACGCACAATGAAGCGGTAGATGGAGCGGCGATGCGACCGGGGATCTTCCGGGTTGTGGAGATGATATTCGTAGTGCGGCGAGTGCTCCGGCTTCTCGATCACGAAGTCCCTGAAGCCCGGCCCGCCCATTTTCGGGTCGAGCTTGCCGGAGACGAGCAGCACCGCGTCGCGCACCGCCTCGGCTTCGAGCTTGCGACGGTTCGCGCGCCAGAGGTGGCGGTTCTCCGAATCAACTTTCTCGAAGGCGGCCACGCTCGCGGAACTTTGCCGATACGTCGCGCTGGTCACGATGAGCCGATGCAGCTTCTTCATCGACTGGCCGCCGTCGCGGAATTCGACGGCCAGCCAGTCGAGCAGTTCCGGATGCGTCGGCAACGCGCCCATGCGCCCGAAATCATTCGGCGTCTCCACGAGGCCGCGGCCGAAATGATATTGCCAGACGCGATTGACGACCGAGCGCCAGGTCAGTGGGTTGTCGTTTCTCGTCAGCCACTGCGCGAGCGCGGCGCGGCGCTCGCCTTCGGCGTGGTTCGGCGGCAGCTCGAAACGGGAAGGCAATCCCGGCAGACAACCCAACGTGCCCGGCCCGACTTCCTTCCCCGGCTTCTGAATGCTGCCGCGGTTCAGCACGTAAATCGGACGCGGCTTCCCGCCCTTCGATCCCGTGCCGGCAAAGTTGCCGCCCCCGTTGTGAACCGCGGCCACGTAGGCCGTGCTGGGCAACGGCAGTTTTTCAAGTTCGGTTTTCACGACGGCCAGATCGCGCTCGATCCCAGCCCGCTCCTTCTGGTCTTCGTCGGAAACGGCCTTCGCCACGAGTTGATCGCGTTCCTGGCGGAGCGCGGCCAGTTCGCCGCTGTCCGCCGCGCTCGCGCCGGGCTGCCAGCCGTCGGTCAGGTTCAACTTCCGCCAGCGCGGCGGCGCCTCGATGGAATCGAGCGCGGTGACGGCGGCTCCGAGCGCGGCGTTGTTGCCATCGGTGGCGAGCGCGTTCAACTCGGCCAGCGCGAAGATGTAGTCATTTTGCCGTGGCGCCAGCTTCGTGGCCGTGACACGGATGTACCGTGCCGCGCGGCCCTTTGCCTCCACGGCCAGCGCCTTAAGTTTTGGGCTGGCAAAATCTTCCTTCGTGTAATCGCCGGCCAGTGCGACGTTGTTCTTGAAGGCCGCGTCGTCCGACACCTCGACCTTGAACCGCACGGGAAACCCGAAGCCCTCGCCGATGCCGTTGAAGTCGTCCGAGCACGGATGCAGCACGATGAGGCCGAGGGAAACGCTTCGGCCCAGATCGACCTGCAACCACTTCGCGGTGTTCTGGAGCTTCTCAATGCTGCTGTGATAGCCGAACGCCTCGCCCTTCTTCCCGGCCTTTGACAACGCGGTGATTTTCTTGTCCAGGTCCACCAGCGTCTGGCCGGCGCGGACGAGGATCGTTTCGTCCAGTTCCTTCTTCCGCTTCGTCAGCGCCGTCTGCCGGTCCGTCAGCTCCTTCCGTTTCGGCCCCGCCTTCGGATCGGCGTCATACTTCTGATCCGCGCGATCCACCGCCGCGAACACCGCCTGCAGGCTGTAATAATCCTCCTGCGTGATCGGGTCGAACTTGTGATTGTGACATTGCGCGCACTGCACGGTCAGGCTGTTGAAGGTCTGCATCGTCGTCGCCACCATGTCATCGCGGTCCAGATGCCGCGCGACCTTGCCGTCCATCTTGGACTCCGGCACCTCGGAGTGACCGATCAAATCCCACGGCCCAGCCGCGATGAAGCCCAGCGCCTCGAAGCCGTCGCGCGTGCCGGGAAACAACTCGTCGCCCGCCAACTGCTCCTGCACAAAGCGCGCATAGGGCTTGTCCTCGTTGAAACTGCGGATGACGTAGTCGCGATACGGCCAGGCATTCGGACGCGGCTGGTCCTTGTCGTAGCCGTGCGTCTCGCCGAAGTGAACCACGTCCAGCCAGTGCCGCGCCCAGCGTTCGCCGTACCGCGGCGAGGCGAGCAGCCGATCCACCAATTTCTCGTAAGCCTTCGCATCCTGGTCCGCCACGAACGCCTCGATCTCGTCGGGCTTTGGCGGCAGGCCGATGAGGTCGAAAGACACACGGCGAATCAGCGTGCGCCGGTCCGCGGCCGGCGACGGGCGCAGATTTTTTCCATCGAGCCTGGCGACGATGAAGGAGTCGATGGGATTTGCGATTTGCGATTTACGATTGACGGGCGTCGGGACGGCGGGCCGCTGGAGCGGCAGGAGCGACCACCAATCGGATTTCTTCATGGGCTGGCTGGTCTCCTCCCGGTCCCACTTCGCGCCTTGATCAATCCACGCGCGCAACATCCCGACCTGCCGGGCCGTCAAGGCTTCGCCCTTGCCCTTGGGCGGCATCTCCAGGTCCGGCACCAGCCGGGCGACGTAATGCACGAGCGGACTCTTGGCGCTGGCGCCGGGAAGGATGTCCACGCCGTTGTCGCCGCCGGTCAGCGCATGGGCGCGGGTGTCGAGCCGGAAACCGTTCTTCGCTTTTTCCGGCCCGTGACACTTCACGCAGGCCGACTCGAACAACGGCCGGATGTCGCGCGCGAAGTCCACGGGTGCCGTCGCCGCCGCCGGTAGCCGGGCGGGATCCACCGCCGCGGCCGCGCCCACGTTCGATGACATCAGCAACACCGCGAGGCCGGTCAGCGCCGGAAAAACGACGCCGGTCCGCGCGCGCTTTTCGCCGGCGCTTGTTCCGATCAATGCTCTGCTGATGCGTTTCATTTCCACACCGGTGGTCGCTCGTGTTCAGTTCTGGTGTCTTGGACGCCAACCCTACGTGAGCCGCGAGAGTTTTACGACACGCATGTTCAGGGACGGAAG
>CANMZY010000212.1:0-6061 GCA_947502425.1 Verrucomicrobiales bacterium | reverse complement strand
GGCGTTTCCCCGGCGTCGGGCTGCTGCCGGACAAACATCTCGTCGTGTTCGCCTCCGGCAAAAACCGCACCAACGACCTGGCCCGTCTCCACACCAGTTTTCAGCTCGCAAAAAATGGAGGCTATCTCGCCCTCGTCAATCCGGCGACGAACGTGGTCTCGGAATTATTTTTCACCAGGCTGCCCGCCGATGTCTCGTTCGGCTCGGTGCGCGGCGAGTCGGGCGTACGCGGGCCGTTTGCGCAGCCGACCCCGGGCCGGCCGAACCTGAGCGGCGGGGCGGGCTTCGCGCCGGAGGTGAGCTTCTCCCAGCCCGGCGGCAATTTCACCGCGTCCTTCACCCTCGAGTTGAAAAGCCGGACGACTGGATTTCGAGGCCGCTCCGCTGACGTCATCCGCTACACGCTGGACGGCTCCCTGCCCTCGACCAATTCGCCCGCCTACACCGCGCCGCTGGTCATCACGAACACCACGCACCTGCGCGCGCGGGCTTATCAGGCCGGCCTGCTGCCCGGCCCGCCGCGCAGCGAGGCTTACCTGCGGCTGTCCACCAACGTGCTCGGTTTCACCTCCACCCTGCCGGTGCTGATCATGGACACGTTCGGCAAGGACGTGCCGGTGGCAGCACACGCCAACTTTGTCCGGCTCTCTGTGTTCGAGCCGGTCAAGGGAAAGACCTCGCTCACCAATGCGCCCACGCTCACCACGCGCGGCGGATTTCGCGCGCGCGGCTCGTCCTCGCTCGGCATGGCGCAACAGAGCTTTGCCGTGCAGTTCATGGACGAGTTCAACCAGGACAAGCCCCAGCCCTTCGCCGGGCTGCCGGCGGACTCGGAGTGGGTTCTCTACGCGCCCAACGGCTTCGATCCGGGGATGATTCACAATCCGTTCATTCACCAGTTGAGCCGCGAACTGGGCCGCTACTCCCCGCGCACGCGCTTCGTGGAAGTCTATGTGGTCAGGAGCAACGACGACGTTGGCGCGGCGCATTACCACGGCGTCCATGTGCTCGAGGAGAAGATCAAGATCGGTCCGCAGCGCGTGGCCATCGACCACCTGAACGCCGAAGATTCGCAGCCGCCCCAGGTCACCGGCGGCTACCTGCTCAAGTTCGACCGGCCCGGTCCCGCCGAGCAGGGCTTCGGCGCCGGCGGGGCGGGCATGATCTACGTGGAACCGAAAGAGCAGACCATCCTGCTGCCGCAGCGCACGCCCCAGAGACAATATCTCCACAACTATTTCAACGACTTCGGCCGCGCGTTGCACGGGCCGAAGTGGCTGGACCCCGCCGCCGGCTACCGCGCGTATTTCGACGTGGACGCCGCGATTGATTATCACGCGGTGGAAGTGCTCAGCGGCAACGTGGACTTCCAGTCCTACAGCGCCTATCTCCACAAGCCGCGCGGCGGGAAAATCGTCTGGGGGCCGCACTGGGACTTCGACCGCGCGCTCGGCTCGAACGACGGGCGCGACGCCAACCCGCGCCACTGGAACACCGGAGGTTTCTTTGGCGGCCCCTGGTGGCCGCGGCTTTTCAGTGATCCGGATTTCTGGCAGCAATGGGTGGACCGGTGGCACGACCTGCGCCTGACCCATTTCTCCGTGACCAACCTGAACCGCCTCGCCGACCAGCTCCGCGATGAAGTCCGCGAGGCGCAGCCGCGCGAGCAGCAACGGTGGGGCCTGCAGCCGCGCGGCGGCAGCTACCAGGCCGAGATCGAGGTGATGAAGAACTGGCTCTCCAACCGCGTGGATTTCATCGATCAGCAGTTTGTGCCGCCGCCCCGCCTGCTCCGCGAAGATGGACGCAACGCCGGTTTCCGCCTGACCGCCCGGACCAACGCCGCCATTTATTACACGCTCGACGGCTCCGACCCGCGCCTCGCGCAGGGGATGATTTCCTCGAACGCGGTGCGCTACAGCAATTCGATTCCATTCTTGGCCAAGGGCCGCGTGACGGCCCGCGCCTACGATGTGAACCAGCGCCAGCCCGGCGGCCCGCCGATCTCGACGCCGTGGTCGGCGCCGGTGGCGGCGGAGTTCGGAACCGGTTCGCCGCGCGCCCCGCGCCCGGCCCGAACGCCGTAGCGCCGGGCATCCTGCCTGATCCCGCATGGGCGGGAGGCGTGCGTCCCGCCGCCCGGAAAGAACTCTTCTGGTGCGGTGCGGTGTTGGCCGCCAAATGTGCGTGGGAATTCTTTCGCCTTCTTTCCGCCGGGCGGGACGCACCGGCTCCACGGCAAGCGAGCCGCCCGCCGCTCCGCGCAAACGCGATGCTTGCGCCGCTTCACAGCCGCGCATTAAATTCACCGTATGTCGCACGCGGATTTTGTTCACCTTCATTTGCACACCGAGTACTCGCTGCTCGATGGCGCGTGCCGACTCGACACCTTGATGGAGAAGGCCCGCGAGCTGCGGTTCCCCTCGCTCGCGATCACCGATCATGGGGTGCTATACGGGGCGATTAATTTTTACCAGGCCGCGCGCAAGGCCGGCATCAAGCCGATCATCGGCTGTGAGGTCTATGTCGCGCCAGGCAGCCGGCTGGAGAAAAAAACAACCGGCGGCGGGCGCGATGTCTATAATCATCTCGTGCTGCTCGCGAAGGACGAGACCGGCTACCAGAACCTCATCAAGCTCACCACCGCCGCGCATCTGGAGGGCTATTATTACAAGCCGCGCATCGACAAGGAACTTCTGGCGCAGCATCACGAGGGCTTGATCGCGCTCTCCGGCTGTCTGGCCAGCGAAATTCCCGCGGCCATCTGCGGCGATGATCTGCCCAAGGCCCGCGCGGCCATCGACTGGTTCAAGCAGACGCTGGGCGCGGAAAATTTTTATCTCGAACTGCAAAACCACGCCCTCGCCGACCAGACGAAGGTGAATCGTCATCTGATTCCATGGGCCAAGGAATTCGGCCTGAAGACCGTCGCGACGAATGACGTTCACTACGTCGAGAAGGGCCATTCGCACGCGCATGACTGCCTGATATGCATCGGCACGCAGACGACGCTCGAAGACACCAAGCGCATGAAGTATCAGCCGGAGCAGTTTTTCCTGCGCTCGGCGATGGAGATGAAGGCACTCTTCCACGAGCTGCCGGACGCGGTGCAAAACACGCTCGAAGTGGCGGAGAAGTGCAATCTGGAAATCGAGTTCGGCAAGCTGCACTACCCGGTCTTTCATCCGCCGGAGCATTTCACGCGCGAGGGTTTTTTGCGGAAGCTCCTGGCCGAAGCACTGCACCGGCGCTACACGATTCATGCCCAGGCCAAAGGGCAGGAATTCATCATCGAAGGGATCGACGATCCGACGCGGCTGCCGACGTATAAATCTTCTGTAGGAGACGACGTGAGGAGTCTGTCTTCAAATTCGGGAGAAAAATTAGAGACTCCTCACGTCGTCTCCTACAACCTTAGCGATCCCGCCATCGCCGCCGCGGTCGAAGACGTCATGGATCGGTTGCAGACCGAGCTCGTCACCATCGAGAAGACCGGGTTCATCGACTACTTTTTGATCGTCGCGGATTTCGTGAGCTACGGCCGCGGAAAAGGCATCTCCTGCGTGGCGCGCGGTTCCGCCGCCGGTTCCATCGTCACGTTTCTGCTGGAGATTTCGAACGTCGATCCGATCCGCTACGGGCTGCTCTTCGAGCGGTTCCTCAATCCCGAGCGCGTCAACCCGCCTGACATCGACATCGACTTCGCCGACGACCGCCGCGCCGACGTGATCGAGTATGTCCGCGAAAAATACGGGCGCGATTCCGTCGCCCAGATCATCACCTTCGGCACGATGGGCGCGAAGTCGGTGGTGCGCGACGTGGGCCGCGTGATGGGCCTGCCCTACGGTGATTGCGACCGACTGGCGAAGATGATCCCCGCCGAGCTCAAGATGACGCTCAAGCTCGCGCTCAAGCAGGTTCCCGAACTCAAGCAGGCCTACGATACCGAAGAAGTCACGCGCACGTTGTTCGACACCGCGTTCATCCTCGAAGACCTCACGCGCAACGCCAGCGTTCACGCCGCCGGCGTCGTCATCGGCGATCAACCGCTCGTGAACCTGCTCCCGCTCAAGCAAGACGAGGACGGCACCATCGTCACGCAATACGCGATGGGGCCGGTCGGCGATCTCGGCCTGTTGAAGATGGATTTTCTCGGCTTGAAAACGCTGACCGTGCTGCGCAACACCGTCGAGATGGTGAAGCGCGCGCAGGGCGTGGACATTCCGATTGACGCGCTGCCGCTCGACGACGCGAAGACCTACGAAGTGCTGAACAAGGGCAACACCGTTGGCATCTTCCAACTGGAATCCGGCGGGATGCGCGATCTCTGCCGGAAATTTCAAATTAGTTCCGTCGAGCACATCACCGCGCTGGTCGCGCTCTACCGCCCCGGCCCGATGGACCTGATCCCCGACTTCATCAAGCGCCGGCACGGCGACGTGAAGATCGAGTACGAGCATCCGCTGCTGGAATCGATTTCCAAGGAGACCTACGGCGTCCTCATCTACCAGGAACAGGTGATGCAGGCGACGCAGTTGCTGGCCGGCTACACACTGGGCAGCGCGGATTTGCTGCGCCGCGCGATGGGCAAAAAGAAGATCGAGGAGATGCAGCAGCAGCGCGAGACTTTCGTGAAAGGCTGCGCGAAGACGAATCACATTCCCGCTCCGAAAGCGAACGCGATCTTCGATTTGCTAGAGAAATTCGCCGGCTACGGCTTCAACAAATCCCACGCCGCCGCCTACGCCATCGTCGCGTATCAGACCGCCTACCTAAAGACGAACTATCCGGTGGAGTTTCTCTGCGCGCTCATGACGAACGACATGGCCAGCACGGAAAAACTGACCATCCTGCTCAACGAATCGCGGTCGATGGGCGTGGAAGTCCTGCCGCCCGACGTGAACGAAGGCGAGATGAACTTCGCCCCCGCGCGCGACGGCCAGGTCATCCGCTTCGGCATGGCCGCGATCAAAGGCGTGGGCGAAGGAGCGGTGCAGTCCATTTTGAAGGCACGCGTGGACGGCGGAAAATTCACCTCGCTCTCCGACTTGTGCGAACGCGTGGACAGCCGCGCCGTCACGCGCAAGGCGTTCGAGGCGCTGATCAAAACCGGCGCGTGCGACAGCTTTGGCGAGACGCGCGCCACGTTGTTCGGCGCGATTGACCGCGCGATGACCCGCGCCGCCAGCGTGCTCGCCGACCGTCAGCGCGGACAGTCCTCGATGTTCGGCATGTTGGAGGAGAAGGCGGCGGGTGCGCCGGAAAAAATGGCGCAACTGCCGGAGTGGCCGCAGAGCCAGTTGCTCGCGCAGGAAAAGGAGCTGCTCGGCTTCTACGTCACCGGCCATCCGCTCACGCCCTTCGCGCCGCTCCTAGAAAAATATTGCCTCGCCACCACCGTCACCGCCGCGCAACTACCCAACCGCACTTTGACCCGCATCGGCGGCCTCGTCACGGCGGTGCAGCAGGGCGTCTCCAAAAAAAGCGGCAAGCCCTACGCGATGGTCACGCTGGAGGATTTGGAAGGCACGATGCAGATGCTCTGCCTGAATGATCTCGAAAAATTTCGCGACCTGCTCGTGGTCAACAAGGCCGTGCTCGTCGTCGGCGAAATCAACAACGGCGAGGACAAGCCGAAACTGTTCCCGCAGGAAATGATGCCGCTGGAGGACGCACCGCGAAAATACACCAAGCAGGTTCATCTGCGGCTGAACAGCTCGAATCTTTCACCGGACCGGCTGAAAAACATTTTCGACCTGACCACGGCGCATCGCGGCAAATGCCCGCTCTACCTGTGCTTCAAGCAGCCCGGCGGCGAACTAGTCTTTGTGGAAAGCCACGAAAACTTCCGCGTCAACCCGTCCCGCGAACTTCAGCAGGCCGTGGACGACCTGCTCGGCGAGGAAAGCTACTACGCGAAGGTGGACACCAGTCTGCCGGAGCGAACGAAGCGGGTTTGGGAGAAAAAGGGCACGACGAACAACGGTGAGGAGTAGGGCCAAATCGAACTACTCGCGGGGAATCAATTTGTCCGCACTACAGCCCAGCGCCTTTCGGAGAC
>CANMZY010000211.1:0-6078 GCA_947502425.1 Verrucomicrobiales bacterium | reverse complement strand
TGTCCGAAGGGCGGACCGTGTGGAATGCTCTGAACGCGCCCAGCCATGCGTCGCTGCTGCGGCTGGTCGAGGACGACACAGCCGCGCTCCGGGGCAGGGTGCGGATACACCCGCCCGGTTTAACGCCTCCCACGGCCTTTCCCATTCGTGTCGATTCGTGTGCATTCGTGGTTTCAGCTCCGCCTCAGTTCGCATAAATAAATTCCGTGGTGTTCATGAGGCCGAGGCAAAACTGGGTCAGCGCGGCCTGACGCGGATCGGCGGCCCCGCGTTTCTGCTGCTCCGCTGTCGATGCGGAAATGAATTTTATCGCCAGCTTCAGCTCGGCGTCGTTCGCGCCGCGGCTGTAGGCCAGCCACCAGGCCTGGCGCACGCATTTTTCCAGATCGTCGCCCGCGTCGCGCGCCAGCCGTCCGGCCATCGCCCGGGCCTGTTCGCCAACCCGGCCGTTGTTCAGCAGCGTGAGCGCCTGGGCCGGCACCGTGGTCGTCTGCCGGATCGGACAACTCACGCCGTTGTTCGCGGGATCGAAGGCCTCGAAGAAGGGGAAGCGGAACGAGCGGCGGTTCAAAATGTAAATCGCCCGGCGCGTCTGCTCGACCGTCACGGGCCATTTCTTGTCCTTCGTTCCCTCGATGTCGTACATCCCGGCCAGTTCTTCCGCGGAAAGTTTCGGGACGAAGGGCGCGCCAAAACTTTTCGGATCGAGCGTCCCGGCCGCCGCGTGCAGATGATCCCAGACTTCCTCCGCCTCAAGCCGACGCCGGGGAAAGCCCGCCAGCAGCACGTCCTGCGGATCGGCCGCGATGGCCCCGGCCTCGCGCACGGCGGACTGGCGGTAGGTGGACGACAGCACCACCACGCGATGCAGTTTCTTCAGGCTCCACCCGTTGGCCACCAGTTCGGACGCGAGCCAGTCCAGCAGCTCCGGGTGCGACGGTGGCAGGCCCTGCGTGCCGAGATCGTTGGGCGTGGGCGCGAGCGCCCGGCCGAAATGCCATTGCCAGACGCGGTTCGCCAGCACGCGCGCGGTCAGCGGATTTTGCGGCGACACAACCCAGCGCGCGAGCCGGGCGCGGCGTTGTTTGTTTTCATCCGGCCCGGCTGGCAAAGCCCCGCCGCCGGGCAGGAACGCGGGCAGCGCCGGCGAGATCAGTCCGCGCGGTTGGCCCAGTTCGCCGCGTGTGAGCAGGTGGATCGGCGTCGGTGCTGGCGCGTGGCGTAGAACGCGAAAAGCATTCCGCTCACCCTTGCCCCAGGCTTTTTTGTTCGTGTTTTTGTTAAACGTTTCGCTCGCGGAAAAAACGGCTTCGAGTCCGAAGTAATCCCGCTGGCTGATCGGGTCGTATTTGTGATTGTGGCAGTTCGCGCAGCCCACGGTGAGGCCGAGCATCGCCTCGCTGAAGGTCGCGACCTGGTCGGTCCGCCGCAGATATTCCAGCGCCTCGGGAATGGCATCGAGCGAGTTGGGCCATTCGCCGAGCGTCCAGAGGGCGGTCGCATCCTGCATCGCCTCGCCCTGCTCCGGCCAGAGTTCGTCCCCGGCCACCTGCTCCATCAAGAAACGGTCGGCGGGTTTGTCGTCGTTGAAACTGCGGATGACATAATCGCGGTAACGCCACGCCTGCTCGTAAAAAATGTCCGTCTCATAGCCGCCCGAATCCGCGTAACGCACCACGTCCAGCCAGTGCCGCGCCCAACGTTCGCCATGGGCAGGAGACGCCAGCAACCGCTCCACGACTTGCTCGTAGGCATCCGGGCGCCGGGCGCCGAGGAAGTTTTTTATCTCGTCGGGCGTGGGCGGCAGGCCGGTCAGGTCGAAGGACACGCGGCGCAACAGCGCTTCCCTGGTCGCGGGCGGCGCGGGGCGCAGTTTGGCCGCGTCGAGCTTCGCGAGGATGAACGCATCAAGGGGCGACTTGATCCATGCGACGTCTTTGGGCTTCGGCAGCGCGGGGCGTTGCAGCGGCTTGAACGACCAGTGTCCCGCGGCCTGGGCGGCGCGCGGGTCAACTTCATCCGCGCTGACGGGCCACACCGCGCCTTGATCGATCCACGCGCGGATCAACCCGACTTGCGCCGCGCTCAACCGTTCGCCCTTCGGCGGCATGGCCGTGTCCTCGTCGAGCGCCGCGAGGCGCGGGATGATGGGACTGATGGCGCTCTGGCCGGGAACGATGATCCGGCCATCGTCTCCGCCGTCCATCGCCCGGGCGCGCATGGCGAGAGAAAGCCCGCCCTTGTCCTTGGTCAACCCGTGGCACTCGTGGCAGTGCTTCTGGAAAATGGGCCGGATGTCCCGCGCAAAATCCACCGTCTGCTTCGCCGCCGCCGGCAGGCGCGGATCGACACGGCCAGCCGCAAAGTGCGCCCGGATCGTTTCCTCGGACGGAGCGTTCGTGTAGATCGCCAGCGCCGCGATCTCGCCTTGGAAGAAACTCCCGCCCGGTTCCAGCTTCTCGCCGCCGATCTGGATCGGCCGCGCGTTGCTGATCTTCGCGCCGTTGTCCTGGGCCGAGGCACAGGCGACGCCATCGACCTGCAGCGTATTCTTTCCCCCGGCCGTGCGCGTCCAGACGACGTGATGAAAGCGCCCGTCATTGAGTCCCTTCCCGGACGCGAGCACGACATCGCCCCCGCCCTTCGGTCCGGACCCGACGAGAATGCGTCCCTCGTTCACGCCGCCTTGCAGGCTGCCGCCCAAAATGCACCAGTCGCCAGAACCCGCGCCGGAGGTCGCCTTGCTGACGAGCGTCGCGCTGCCCGGCCAGAACGTCCGGTCAAACGGCTGCGTGCTGCGAAACCAAAATTCGACGGCGAGTTCCGTTGCGTCGAAGACCGCGTGGTGCGGAATCTCGACCACGCCCGCGCCCGCAAACGAAGCCGCGCGCCCGCTGATGCCCGCCGGCCCCGCGACCAGTTTCACCGCCCCGGAATATACCCCGTCCGGGGCCGGAGATTTCTCCTTGAAAGAATTGCGGGCCGGCGCTCCGTTCGTGGCCGCGCCGTCCTCGAAACGGTAAAGGGCCACCGGTTGAGCTTTGACTTCGACGCTCCCGGAGGTGAACGCAAAGCTCGCCACGAGCGCGGTGATGAACGTTCGGCGCCGCGTCATTTTTTGGCTTTGAAAATTTTCACGGCCACGTCGTTCGTCTGTTTGGCACCCGGCGTGCTGCGGCCTGCGGCGACGTATTGTTCCAGCAGTTTCGTCAGACGGGCGACGACTTCGGGATTGGAACTGGCGACGTTGTTGGTTTCGCCGGAGTCTTTGCTCATGTCGTAAAGCTGCGGTGATGCGCCGCCACCTCCCGCGCTCCAGCCGCCGCTGCCGGCGCAGAGTTCGAGCTTCCACTGGCTCTGGCGGATAGCGAACACGCCATGGATGCTGTGATGGACAACGGCTTCGCGCAACAGAGTTTTATCCTTGTCCAGCAAGGCGGAGAGAATGCTCACGCTGTCGGGCGCGGCGGTGTCGGGAAGTTTCACGCCGAGAATTTCCGCGCAGGTCGCCATCAGGTCGGCGTGGCAGATGAGCTGGGAACTCTGCGCGCCGGCCTTCACCTTCCCCGGCCAGCGCACGAAGAACGGCACGCGATGACCGCCATCCCAGATGTCGGATTTGTAGCCGCGAAATTCCGCGCTGGCGAAGTGGCCGAGCTTTTCCAGTTTGCCGGTGCCGGCCTGCGGTGAGCAGCCGTTGTCGGCGGTGAAAATGACGAGCGTGTTCTCCGCGAGGCCGTGCTTCTCCAATGCCGCGAGCACAGCTCCGACCACGGCGTCAGTCTGCATCACGAAATCACCGTAGGCCCCGAGGCCGCTTTTGCCCTGCCACTCCAGCGTGGGGAGGATGGGCGTGTGGGGCGAAGTGAGCGGCAGGTAGAGGAAGAACGGCTTACCCGCCTTCGCGTCGGCGGCGTGCTCGGCGAGGTAGCTCACCGCGCGTTGACTGAGCCGGGGCAGCACGGATATCGGTGCGATGCTCTCGATCACCCGGTCATTTTCAATGAGGCCCGACATCGTGCGGGCGTTCGAGCAGCCCCAAAAATAATCGAAGCCGCGCGTGACCGGTCCGCCAATGATGCGCGAGCCGAGGGGCAGGCCGCCCTCGCCCATTTTCTTTTTGCCCGTTTTCGCATCGCCGGGTTGGGCCTCATCGGGAGGCGGGGTGGAATTGAAACCCAGATGCCACTTGCCCAGCGCGGCGGTGATGTAGCCGTGCTGTTTGAGCAACGCCGGCACCGTGAGCCGCCCGTCGGCGATGAGCGGCGGGTCATCGGTGCCATCCAGCACCCCGCGCTGCAGCCGCGTCCGCCACGCGTAGCGGCCGGTGAGTAATCCGTAGCGCGTGGGCGTGCAGACGGACGACCCGCTGTGCGCGTCGGTGAAGGTCATCCCCTGCCCGGCCAGCCGATCGAGATGCGGCGTCTTGATTTTCCCACGCTGCGGATTGAGGCACTGAACGTCACCATAGCCAAGATCATCGGCGAGGATGTAAACGATGTTGGGTTTGCGTTCAGCCGCGGGAAGCGTGGTGAACGAAAAGACGAGGAGTGAAAGCAGGAGCGGCGCGAGCTTCATGGAGTGTTGATCTTCAACTGCGTGATGGTTCCCTTGAACGGTTTCATCCCCGAGTAGGCGGCGACGGACCGGCCGCTGTCGTGGCCAAGACAGAAATCTTCCACCGGCTGTTGCGGCAGGAGGGAGGCGGCCTTGCCCGTGACGACGGGCTGATCGTTCACCGTGAGCCTCAGGGTGGCATCGGCAGCGAGCGTGGCCGTGATGCGCGCGGGTCCGTTGATTTCCGCAGGCGAAAGAATTTCGGCGAAGGAATCCCCGGCACCCGTGCGGACGAGAAAGGCGACGCGGCCGGCTTTCAAATGCAGCGCATAGCCGGCCGCCTGCCCGCCGTGGGCCAGCACGATGACATCGCGCTGCGCGGTCTCGACGGTGCAGGAGATGGAGAAGGCGCGTCCGGCGATTTGCGGCGCAGCGGATGAGACGATGGCATCGCCGGGTTTCAAAGTTTCAAGCGCGGCGGGGTTCCTGGGCTGATCCGACTTTGGCGCGGGCGCATCGGTCTCGGTCAGATACAGCGTCCGAGGTTTCGCAACCATGCCGGCGGGACGGCGGGCGGACGGGTTCCTGCCGCCAATCTCCGCGCCCATTTTTGCGGCGAGCGCCTGGAGCCGTTTGACGATCTCCGGATGCTGGCCGGCAAGATTCGTCCGCTCGCCGATATCCTGGTCGAGATGGTAGAGGCGCGGGGCCCGGCCACCGGCGTCGGCGGCCACGGCTTTGCCCATCGATTCACTCTGCGGCGCGATGGCGAGTTTCCAAGGACCCTGGCGCACGGCCTGAAGTTCGTACTCGTGGAAGTAATAATGCGCCTCGCGCTGCGATTCCCGGGTCTTGCCAAACAAAAGCGGCGAAAGGTCTCGGCCGTCAATCACGGGTTCGGCCGGAACCGTTCCGCCGGCAAGCGCGACGGCGGTGGGCAGAAGATCGATCGTTCCGGCGACGGCATCGCACACGCTGCCCGGAGCGATCTGGCCCGGCCACCACGCCAGCGTCGGCTCGCGCATCCCGCCCTCCCAGGTGCCGCCCTTGCCGCCGCGCAACGGGCCGGCACTGCCGCCATCGGCCCCCCTGATCAGCCAGGGCCCGTTGTCACTGGTAAAGATCACCAGGGTGCGCTCATCGAGTTTCAGTTCACGCAGCGTGTCGAGCACGCGGCCCACGCTCCAGTCGGTTTCCTCCACCCAGTCGCCGAAGCGGCCGTTGGCGGATTTGCCGCGAAATGCCGCGCCCGGATGGATGGGGGTGTGGACGGCGTTATGCGCGAGGTAGAGAAGGAACGGCTGGTCCTTGCTCGCGCGCATGAACTTCACCGCCTCGTCGGTGTATCGCTCGACGAGGCGGGTCTGCTGTTCCTCGGTGAGTAGCTCGGCGACTTTGTCATCGCGCAGCAGCGGCACCACGCGTTGCCCGGTCTCCTTCGACTTCTTCAGCATGTCGTTCGAGTAGGGAAAACCGAAGTAGTGGTCGAAGCCCTGGCGGGTGGGCAGGAACTCCGGTTGA
>CANMZY010000210.1:0-6100 GCA_947502425.1 Verrucomicrobiales bacterium | reverse complement strand
GACAGGCGGGCACGCTCGCGCACTTCGGCGATTCCATCACCGTCACGCTGGCGTATTGGGCGCCGGTCGCGGACCAGCCGAAGAACATGGATGCCGCGACGGCCCGCGCGCAATCGCTGGTGAAAAAACAGCTCAAGCCCGAGTGCTGGCGGGCGTGGAAAGGCCCGAAGTTTGGCAGCGAAGGGCGCATGACGATCCGCTGGGCGCACGCCAACGCGGACGCCTGGCTCAAGGCGCTGAATCCGGAGGCGGCCGTCATCATGTTTGGGAGCAATGATGTCGGCGAACTGGAGGTGGCGGAGTACGAGACGAAGCTGCGCGAGGTCGTCCAGCGCTGCTTGCGCAACGGGACGGTAGTGGTTCTCACCACCCCGCCGCCGCGGCACGGGCGCGTCGAGAAAAGCCGGCAGTTCGCCGACGCGGTGCGGAAGGTGGCGCGCGAGGAGCATCTGCCGCTGGTCGATTACGCCCGGGAAATTCTCGAGCGCCGCGCCGACGACTGGGACGGCGCGCTGCCGCAATTCAAGAGCGCGCCCGGTGATGAATATCAGGTGCCGACGCTCATCGCGCGCGACGGCGTGCACCCGTCGAATCCATCGAAGTGGGTGAACGATTTTTCCGCGGACGGGCTGAAGCACAACGGCTACGCGCTGCGAAATTATCTCACCCTGATGACCTGTGCCGAGACCGTGGAGCGCGTGCTGAAGGCGAAGTGAAGGGCGAGATTTTCTATGGTCAGCAGCGGGGCGGATGTTTACTGTGGATGCGGACATCCTTTTTATGAGCACGATTGCATTTGCCACTGACCTGCCGCTTCCAGGCCCGCGCCGCCCGGTCCGCCGCCGGGTCCGGCACAGCGTCCAGGGTGTCCCGGCCTGATTTGAAAATGAAACAACCTCTCATGCAGCCAACAAAAAAATTACTGGCCACGATGATCCTGCTGGGCGCGTCCGCCGGTTGGGCGCTCGCGGCCGGCGCGGCCGCGAAAGCGGATCGCGTCGATTTCAACCGCGACATCCGGCCTATTCTCTCCGAGAACTGCTATACCTGCCACGGGCCGGACACGAATACGCTCAAGGCCGGCCTGCGCTTCGACCTCAAGGAGTCCGCCTTCGGGAAGGCGAAGTCTGGCGAGATGGCGGTGGTGCCGGGCGCGCCGCAAAAGAGCGAGATGATCCGCCGGTTGACCACCAAGGACGCGGACGACGTCATGCCGCCGGTCAAGCAGAACAAGGCGTTGAAGGCTCAGGAGATTGAATTGCTCACGCGATGGATCAAGGAGGGCGCGGTCTGGGCCGGGCATTGGTCGTTCGAGCCGGTCACCAAGCCGGCCGTGCCCAAGGTGGTCAGTCCGGCCGCTCCCATTCAGAATCCAATCGACGCCTTCGTTCAGGCGCGGCTGAAGGCCGAGGGCCTCAAGCCTGCGCCGGAGGAGGACAAGGCGCGACTTATTCGGCGCGTCTCGCTGGATCTGACCGGGCTGCCGCCATCGATCCAGGAGGTTGATGAATTTGTGAAAGACAGGTCGTCGAAGGCGTTCGAGAAAGTCGTGGACCGGCTGCTGGCCAGTCCGCATTTTGGCGAGCGGCTCGCGCTGCCGTGGCTGGACCTGGCGCGCTACGGCGACACCAGCGGTTATCATAACGACTCGCTGCGCGACATGTGGCTGTGGCGCGAATGGGTGGTGAAGGCCTTCAACGCGAACATGCCCTTCAGCCAGTTCACCATCGAGCAGCTCGCGGGCGACCTCCTGCCCAAGGCCACCATCCAGCAGCAGGTCGCCAGCGGCTTTCATCGCAACCACATGACCAGCGACGAGGGCGGGCTGATCGACTCCGAGTACCGCAATCTCTATGTCGTTGACCGCGTCGCCACCACCGGCGTCACCTGGCTGGGCCTGACCGTCGGCTGCGCCCAGTGTCACGATCACAAATACGACCCCGTCACCCAGCGGGATTTCTACAAGATTTACGCCTTCTTCAACAACGTCCCGGAAACCGGCAAGGACGGCGTGCGCGACCGCAACCCCAAGCCGTTTCTCCGCGTGTCCACGCCCGAGCAGGACGAGAAGCTGAAGAGCCTGGAGGCCGAGGCCGCCGCCGCCGACAAGGAGCTGGCGGAATTTACCAAGACGCTCGCCCTGAAACAAACCGCGTGGGAGAAGCAGCTCGCCGCCTCGGGCACGAACCAGGAACCGAAGGGGCCGGCGGTCATTTTCCCGCTCGACAAGGATGGCGCGGGCCTCAGCGACTCGGGCCAACCGGTGGCCGGAAAGCTGAACGGTGAAGGCACCTTCCCGGAAGGTGAGGTGGGCAACTGCTATCGCATCGAGGCCAAGGGCTGGATCGAATACGGCGAGAAATTCGGCTTTGAAACCAACCAGTCTTTCAGCGCCGGCGCCTGGGTCCGCCCGAAGGCGGCCGGCGGATCGCCTTTTGGGAAGATGGACAGCACGGCCGCGATTCGCGGCTGGGACGTGGAATTCCACGGCCTGCGCCCCAGCGTCCATCTCATTCACAAGTGGCCGGATGAAATCATCCATGCGCAGTGGGAAAAAGATTTGTCCGCCGAGGCCTTCACCCACCTGGCCTTCACCTACGACGGCTCCGGCAAGGCCGCCGGCCTGAAGCTCTATGTCAATGGCGTGGCCGTGAAGGCGACCGTCAAAGCCGACAAGCTCACCGGCACGATCAAGACCGGCGCTCCGTTCAGCATCGGCCGGCGCGGGACGAACGGCGCTCCTTTCAACGGTCGCGTCGATGACGTCCGCATCTACGAGCGCGCCCTGGGCGCCACCGAAGTCGCCAGCCTCAGCAGCGGCGCGCGGCTCGTCCTTGCGGCGGTTCCGGTGGAGAAGCGCACCGCGCCCCAGAAGGAGCAGTTGGAAAAGTTTTTCCGCGAAACCCAGGTGCCGGAGTTTCCTCTGTTGCAAAAAAAGACCGCCAATCTCCGCAAGTCCAAGGACGATCTTGACCGCTCACTCCCCAACACCATGGTCATGTCGGAAATGGCCAAGCCCCGCGACACCTTCATCAAAGTCCGCGGCAACTACGATCTGGACGGCGAGAAGGTGGTCCCCGCCGTCCCCGCCTTTCTCCCGCAGGTCAGCGCGCCGACGAACGGCACCGCGCTCAACCGGCTTGATTTCGGCAAATGGCTCGTCGCCCCGGAGCATCCGCTCACCGCGCGGGTCACGATCAACCGCTGGTGGGCCATGCTCTTCGGCCACGGCCTCGTGAGAACGCAGAACGATTTCGGCGCGCAGGGCGAGCGGCCCAGCCACCCGGAGATGCTCGACTGGCTGGCCTCCGATTTCATGAGCGACTGGGACACCAAGCGCGCCCTCAAACAAATCATCCTCAGCTCGACCTATCGCCAGACCGCGAAGGCCTCCGCAGAACTGCTCACGCGCGACAGCCAGAACCGTCTGCTCGCCCGCGGTCCGCGCCAGCGACTCGACGCCGAACTCATCCGCGACAACGCCCTGGCCATCGGCGGCATCCTCAATCCCGTCCTCGGCGGCCGGAGCATCAAGCCCGCGCAGCCCGAGGGCACCTGGGAAATCAACGAGATGAGCGGCTACAAATACGAGAAGTCCAAGGGGGCCGACCTCTACCGGCGCGGCCTCTACGTTTATTGGCGTCGTTCCACGGTCTATCCCTCCTTCGTCACGCTGGACGCGCCGACGCGCGAGTTCTGCGTCGCCCAGCGCGCCAAGACCAGCACGCCGCTCCAGTCACTCGTGCTGATGAACGACCCCGTGTTTGTCGAGGCCGCCCGTGCCTTCGCCCAGCGCGTGCTCAAGGAAGGCGGCTCCGATGACGCCGCGCGCCTGACCTTCGCCTGGCGGCTCGCGCTGGCGCGTCCGCCCTCGGACGCGGAACGCGCCATTCTCACCCGCACGCTCCAGCAGCAACTGACCACCTATCGCAATGACAAGGAGGCCGCGAAAAAGCTGGTCAGCGTCGGCGATCTGCCCCGGCCCGCGGACGCCAATGACAGCGAACTCGCCGCCTGGACCGCCTTGAGCAACGTCCTGTTAAACCTCAACGAAACGATCACGAACTAGCCATGAACTTCGACCAACAGATTCAGAACGCGATCAGCCGCCGCGCCTTTCTCCGCCGGAGCACCACCGGCCTCGGCGCGCTCGCCCTCGGTTCGCTGCTCCGGCCCGACGCCTTTGCCGCACCCGGCCGGGACGTGCCCGGCGCGTTGCCGGGGCTCCACTTCGCGCCCAAGGCCAAACGCATCATCTACCTCTTCATGTCCGGCGCGCCGTCGCAGCTCGACCTCTTCGATCCCAAGCCGAAGCTCGTCGAGATGACCGGGAAGGATCTGCCCGACAGCGTCCGCAAGGGGCAGCGCATCACCACCATGACCAGCGGGCAGAAAAATCTTTTCTGCGTGGGATCGCCCTTCCAGTTCAAGAAGTATGGCCAGGCCGGCATGGACCTTTCCGAGCTGCTGCCGAACCTCACGAGGGTCGTGGACGAATGCACATTCGTCCGTTCCATTTTTACCGATCCGATCAACCACGATCCGGCCGTCACCTTCTTCGCCACCGGCAACCAGCAGCCGGGCCGTCCCACGATGGGCGCATGGCTGGCCTACGGACTCGGCAGCGCCAACCGCGATCTGCCCACCTTCGTCGTGCTCACCAGCGGCGGCGGCGGCCAGACCTTGCAGACGCGCTACTGGGGCAGCGGCTTCCTGCCCGCGCAATACGGCGGCGTCCAGTTTCGCAACGCCGGCGATCCCGTCCTCTTCGTCTCCAATCCGCCCGGCGTCAGCAGCACCACCCGCCGCGAGCTGATCGACTCCGCGAACGACCTCAACCGCATGGCGCTCGGCCATCTCGGCGATCCGGCCATCTCCGCGCAGATCGAAAACTATGAGCTAGCCTTCCGCATGCAGACCAGTGTCCCGGAGCTGACCGACCTCTCGAAGGAGCCGAAGGAAATTCTCGATCTCTACGGGGCCACGCCGGGCAAGCCGTCCTTCGCCAACAATTGTCTCCTCGCCCGCCGCCTCGCCGAGCGCAACGTGCGCTTCATCCAGCTCTGCCATCGCGACTGGGATCATCACAGCGACCTGCCCAAGGGTCTTCCGACCAAGTGCAAGGAAACCGACCAGGGCGCCGCCGCCCTCATCATGGATCTGAAACAGCGCGGGCTGCTCGACGACACCCTGGTCATCTGGGGCGGCGAATTTGGCCGCACCGCCTATAGCCAGGGCGAGATCAAGAAGGACAACTTCGGCCGCGACCACCATCCGCGCTGCTACACCATGTGGATGGCCGGGGGCGGCATCAAGCGCGGCGCCGTCATTGGCGAGACCGACGACTTCGGCTACAACATCGTCAGCGACCCCGTGCATGTGCACGACCTCCACGCCACGCTCCTGCACCTGCTCGGCGTGGACCACCTCAAGCTCACCCACCGCCACGAAGGCCGCGATTACCGGTTGACCGACGTGCATGGCGAAGTGGTGAAAAAACTTCTGGCCTGAGCCGCGCCGCCCGAAAACCACCCGTTGACCGCCCGCCGCCGCCGCGCTTAAGTTTGGCCCGATGAAAACCGGCGTGGAACCAATGCAGCAGCCGCTGCGCAAGGTGGTGGGCCGTCCGCCCACCATGTCCCGGCGGTTCGCACATCTGGAAGACCTGACCCGCTTTCTCCAAAAACACGCGCATGAAGCACTCGCCAGAACCGAGGGAGATTATTTCCCGCTTCGAAAAGTTGTTGGTCGCCCTCGCCGCCAGCCGGGTTGATTTTGCCCAGGTGGGCGGCCTCGCGGTCATCTTCAACGACGGCCTTTCTCATGGAACAACCTGAAAAATCTTACGACGTGCCGGTGTGGAAATTCGTCGCGGCCATCGCCGGGATGCTCGTCGCCGTCACGCTGGGCACGATGTTCTGGATGTGGCGCGACGCCCGGCCGCGCCGCCCGCATCCGGTCGCGCCGGCGCGCATGGTCCGCACCGGCGAGTGGACGAACGGCATGGTCTGGATTCGCGGCGGCACGTTCTCGATGGGCGCCGAGGGCGGGCAGAACGACGAGCGGCCGGTGCATCGCGTGACGGTGAGCGGATTCTGGA
>CANMZY010000209.1:0-6114 GCA_947502425.1 Verrucomicrobiales bacterium | reverse complement strand
GCGCTCGATTTCCTTCTGGTACCGGTTGCGCTCGTAAACAGTCTCCGGGCCGGAGATTTTTTCACCGACCGCATCGGCGCGGGCGTCATTGGCGGCGCGATCGGGGCGGCGCTGCTGACCACCACCACCACCACCACCATTACCACCACCACCACCGCCGCCTTGTGGACGAAAGCGCATGCCACCGCGTCGGCGGCGACCGAAGTTCCTGTTACTGTTTCCGGGGGTTTCACTCATAGTTTAATTAATAAGACCTGCGATGCAGGTACACGTTTTGCAGGATGCCGGCGGCGATCATCGAGCCGAGCACTGAAGACCCGCCGTAACTTAACAGCGGCAGTGGCACGCCCGTCACGGGCATCATGCGAATGTTCATGCCGATATTGATGAACACATGGCTGAAAATGAGGGTCACCACCCCCACCGCCATCAATTTCCCCAGACGATCGCGCGTCTGGCCGGCAATGCGGATGCCGGTGAACAACACCACGGAGTAGAGTGCGATCACGAGCACGCTCCCCATGAATCCTTTCTCCTCGGCAATAACGGAGAAAATGAAATCGTTATGCGCCACGGCGCGCGGCAGGAAGCCCAGCGCGTTCTGCGTCCCCTGCCGCCAGCCCTTCCCGGTCAGCCCGCCCGAGCCCACGCTGATCAGCGCCTGCTCCACGTTGTAGGAATCGTTGCGCTGCTGGACGCGCGCCTTGAGCTGCTCGGCCTCGCCGGTCTTGCCCGCCGCGTAATCACGCCCGAAATAAACCAGCAGCCGGCGGCGCTGATAATCCTCCAGCTTGATCTGCCAGTTCGGCGGCGCGAAAAGCACGTCCACCAGGAACAGCGCCACTAACATCCCGACCAGCGCCAGCAGCCGCCGCAAAAAACGCGCCGGCACGCCCGCCGCATACATCATCACCAGCCCCACCGGCAGGAAGACCAGCGCCGAGCCGAGATCCGGCTCCTTCATGATGAGCAGGAACGGCAGCGCGATCAACCCGAGCGCCTTAAAAAAATTCGCGGGAATGCGGAGCTCGTCGGGTGGGCGGCTGAGAAAATTCGCCAGCGCCAGGATGAACGCCAGCTTGGCGAACTCCGACGGCTGCATCTGGAAAAATCCCAGGTCAAACCAGCGCCGCGCGCCGAAGCGCATCACGCCCACCCCCGGAATCAGCACGCACAGCAGCGCCGTGATCATCCCCCAGTAGGCCACAAGCGACCAGCGCGCCAGCGTGTGATAATCCACCAGGCACAGCGCGGCGGCGGTCGCCGTGCCGGCCGCGTACCACACGATCTGCATGAACCACCGCTCCCGATGCCACGGGATCGAGGTCGTCTCGTGCGCCAGCGTCGCGCTGTAAATGAACAGCACACCCACCACCATCAGCCCGAAGAGGCCGAGTAGCAGCAGCCAGTCTACGCGGGACTGTCGTTCGTTCATGCCAGGGGAAAACATTTAATTCGTTCCCGCCAGGGTGGCGGCTTTGGGCGCGTCGGCCTTTTCCATTTTTTGCAGGGCCTCGTAAATTTTCCGCGCGGCCGGCGCGCAGGTGCCGCCGCCGGAAGACCCGCCCTCGACCATGACCACCACGGCGTAACGCGGCTGTTCGTAGGGCGCGAAGGATGTGAACCAGGTGACGTGATCGACCACCGTCCGGCCCTTCATCAACTGCGCCGTGCCGGTCTTGCCGCAGACGCGCCAGCCGGGCACGGTGGCGTGGCGGCCCGTGCCGTCCGCGTCCTCCACGTCGGCCAGCATCGCCTCGCGCACGATCTCCAGGGTGCGCGCGCTGACCGGCAGTTCATCCCGCACCCGCGCCGGCGAGGCCGCCCGGACCGCCGGCGTCCCGACCAGCTCCTGCGCCCGCACTTTTTCCACGAGGCGCGGCCACAAAACTTTTCCGCCGTTGGCCACCGCCGCCGTCATCACGGCCACCTGGAGCGGCGTGACCGTCACCTCGCCCTGGCCAATGCAGAGATTGGCCGTGTCGCCGTCGCGCCAGGCCGGCTTGTTTTCGCGCTGCCATTCACGCGTCGGCAGCAGGGCCGGACTGTCCGGGCGCAGCGTCAGGCCGGTGCGCTCGCCGAGATGCAGGCGCTGGCCGATCGCCAGAATTTTATCCACGCCGGCGGCCAGGCCGCACTCGATAAAATAGGTGTTGCTCGAAAGCTTGAAGGCACGGCGAAAATCGTAATCGCCCGCCGGCGCGGTGTCGGCGATGTGCCGGTTGCCGACCATCGCATGACCGGAACTGGGGAAGACGTTGGTCGGATTCCACCCGGACTCCAGCGCGGCTAGGGCCACCACCATTTTGAAAATCGATCCCGGCGGAAAGCCGCCATAGACGGCGCGGTTGAGCATCGGATGCATCTCGGGATCGCTCAACACCGCCCACTCCGCATGGGAGATGCCGCCGATGAAAAGGTTCGGGTCATACGCCGGCGACGAGGCCAGCGCCAGCACGTCCCCGTTGCGGACATCCAGCACCACCGCCGCGCCGCGCGTCTGCGGATGCCGCGTGCGCGCCTCCGCCAAGGCGCGGTCGGCCGCCTGCTGCACCGCGAGATCCAGGGTCAGAAAAACATTCTGCCCGGCCTCGACCGGCGTCCAGGTCGTCTCGGACTGGCGGTAGCCGAGATTGTTCACCAGCACCGATTTCGCGCCGGCCCGGCCGCGCAAATTTTCGTCGAACATCGACTCGATGCCGGCGACGCCGGTGAAATCCGGCAGCCGGTAGTTGTAGAACGCGTCCTCATCCCCCACCGAATCCTCGTTGCGCTTGAGATGGCCGAGGACGTGGGCGGCGCTGGTGCGGCGCGGATAAACGCGCAGCGGCTGGACTTCCAGTTCGAGGCCCGGCGGGTTCGAGGAGCTTTCCTGGAAGCGCGCGATCTGTAGCTGGTTCAGCCCCGTCACCACCGGCAGCGGCAGCGCGAGGCTCTGCTGATAATGCGTCTGGAAGCGCGCCGCGTCGAGCGTGACCGGCTGCTGCAGCACCCGGCCGAGCTGCTGCACGGCGTTGCTGACCACCTGATACCGCGTGGCCCGCGCCAATTCTGAGGACTGCGCGCGGGGGAGCTTGCGCCCGCCCTTCGCCGCCTGGAATTGTTTTTGGAACTGGGCGCGCAGCGCGGGGTCTTCGAGATAGAGGCTGATATTGTAGCTCGGCACGTTTTCCGCCAGCTCGGCGCCGCGACGGTCGAGGATTTTCCCGCGCAACGCCGGCAGCCGTACCGTGCGGAAGGACTGGTTCTTCAGGTTTTCCACATAGCGATGCGACGAGACGACCTGCACGTACCACAGACCGGCCAGCAGCACGAACAGCCCCGCCGCCACCACCCACGCGATGACGCGCATCGGCGGGTCGTTCTTTTTCAGTTGGTCGAAAACAAGCATGTTACAGGCGGCTCCGTTTGATCTGCCGGTCGGCGCGGAAATTATTTTCCGGCAGCGGGCGGTAGTGCAGCGCGCGCTGCACGCGGTGGAACAGAAAAAACCAGACCGGCGTGGCCAGCGCGCCGCCCAGCGCCATGACCAGCCACTGCCAGAGCGTCCCCCACCCCAGCAGCGGGCTGGCCCCGCCGGAAACTAGGAGCAGCAGCGTGAACGCCGGCACCGCCGCGCTCGCGCCGAGGCCGAGCGTGAACTGGGCGAAAAGCTGCTCCCGCAAAATCAAGTGCCGGTAATGCCGCACCAGCAGCCCGGCGGCGAACAACGGCAGCACGCTCACGCCCGGCGGATTCGCCGAGAGCGCATCAAGCCACAGTCCGCCCAGGACCGCGACCAGCGTGATCGTCGGCAGCCCCGCGCTCAACGCCGCATAGACCATCAGCCCCGGCAACCAGTCGATCTGCGCGCCGAGCAACCGGCGCAGCCCGCCGAACGCGGACTCGAAAAACACGGCCAGAAAAACCGCCGTCAGGATCAGGATGGGGTTCAGGAAATTCATGGCAGCATCACCCAGACCTCCTCCAGCAGGTTCAAGTTCACCGCCAGCTTCACGCGCGCCTCGGTGTAAAGACCAAACTCGACCGCGCGAAAATCCACCAGATGCCCGATGGTGATGCCCTTGGGAAAAATTCCGCCCAGCCCGCTCGTCACCACCAACTGGCCCGGCTTCAAACCGCTGGAGCGCGACAGATAGCCCAGTTCCACGATGGAATTGTCCAGCACGCTCACCCCGCTGGAGACGACGCCGTTTTCGCGCGTCTCCTGCACGAGCGCGGCGACGCGGCAGTTCGGATCGCCGAGCAGAATGACCCGGGAACGCGTCTCGCCCACCTCGGCGGTCCGTCCGACCAACCCGTCGGCCGTCAACACCGTCAAATCCGCGCGCAGTCCGTCGCGTTTGCCGAGATCGATCTGGACATTGCGCCACCAGTTGGCCGGCTCGCGGGCGATGACTTGGGCAGGCTTGAGTTTCCAGGCGGGGTTCGCCCGTTGGAAGCGGAGCATCTGCCGGAGCCGTTCATTCTCTCGCGCCGTGTCGGCGGCCTGGAGGGAGCGCACCTTGAGTTCGTCGCGTTCGCGGCGCAGCTCGTCGTTCTGGCTGATGATTTCGGCCCGGGACGTGAGGGCATGGCCGGTCTGGTCGGCCGCCTGCTGGCCAGAGGCGGCGAGGCCGAACAACGGCAGGAAGACGGTCCCGAGGGCGAGCTTGAACTGGTTGGCCGTGTCTTTCGGCAGCTTCAGCACAAGCACCGTCAGCAGCAGGACGATTCCTAACGCAACATAATGCGTTTTCTTAAACATTTTTCATCCGACAAAGTTATTGCCGGCGAACGCTGCCTAACCCTTGGAAGAAGAAGTGACTCGCTTTAGAAATGAAAGCTCCTGCAAAACCCGGCCCGTGCCTTCGGCCACCGCGCTCAAAGGATCGTCGGCGATGTGGACCGGCAAGCCGGTCTCCTCCGCCACCATTCGATCAATGCCCCGCAGCAGCGCCCCACCGCCGGCCATGACCAGCCCGCGATCCACCAGGTCGGAGGAAAGCTCGGGCGGGCAACGTTCGAGGGTGATGCGCACAGACTCCAAAATGCTAGAAAGCGGTTCTTGCAAGGCCTCACGAATCTCTTCTGAACGAATGGTCAGGGTTTTCGGCAACCCCGCGCTCAGATCGCGGCCCTTCACTTCCATGGTCAATTCCTGCTCCAGCGGAAACGCGGATCCAATCCGGATTTTAATTTCCTCCGCCGTGCGTTCGCCAATCATCAGGTTATAGGCCCGCTTCATGTGCGCCACGATCGTCTCGTCAAATTCATCGCCGCCCACGCGCACGCTGCGGCTGAAAACGATGCCGGCCAGGGAGATGATTGCGATTTCGCAGGTCCCGCCGCCAATATCCACGATCATGTTGCCCGCCGGCTCATGCACCGGCAGACCCACGCCGATGGCCGAAGCCATCGGCTGCTCAATCAAGTAAACTTCCCGCGCGCCCGCATGGGTGGCGGAGTCCTTGACGGCTCTTTTTTCCACTTCGGTGATGCCCGAGGGCACGGCGACCACGACCCGGGGTGCGATCAATTTGCGATGATGCACTTTCTGGATGAAGTGGCGCAGCATCGCCTCGGTGATTTCAAAATCAGCGATGACGCCGTCCTTCATGGGACGGATGGCCACGATGTTTCCGGGGGTGCGCCCCAACATGCGCTTGGCCTCCTCGCCGACGGCGAGGACGTTGGTGGTGCCGGCCTGAATGGCCACGACCGAAGGTTCCCGCAAGACGATGCCCTGATCCCTCACATAGACCAGTGAATTGGCCGTTCCGAGATCGATTCCAATATCGTTGGAAAACAGGCTCTTAATTTGTGCGAACATGAATGGTGCCTAACACGGGCGTGAAATTAAAAGGTGCGCGCTCGGCAGGTCAAGGTTAATTCAGGTAAAACCTCCAGCACGGGCGCATCGTGACACCGTGGTGGGCGGTAGCCCTGGGAGCGCCGGCCTCCGGCCCGGCGGGTTCGTGTTCGCTCTACCGCCTCGCGGTGGCAGGGAGACCGGCGCTCCTGCTCCGGAGCGGCGTCTCGATAGAGCGCCGCATTTCTTTCCTCGATCGGCGCTCTCCCGAGACGCCGCTCCGCGCGGTCGAACGGCCCGCCCGTCCCGTTGGAGTTCACGCT
>CANMZY010000208.1:0-6117 GCA_947502425.1 Verrucomicrobiales bacterium | reverse complement strand
CCACCAGCTTATCCGGGATCGGCTTGAGCAGGACGCCGTTCGGATCTGGGTCCACCGGTGGCTGCCCGCACGCGATGATCGGCAGCGCAACCGTAACGAGAAGAATTTTTTTGAACGCTGTTTTTTTCATCGGATCGATTCTGAGGGTTTGACGGGCGCAATTTCAACTGTCACCGGTCGGTCAACTCGCTTAAATTCCGCTTCTGGACTGGTGGAAGAATACGTCTTCCACTGGAACGCGCCGCTCAATGCCTCGAACCACCGGTCCGCATGGGTGGCGAGTCCCTTCTGGTTGAAATGCACGCCGTCGTGTCTGAACTCTCCGCCGAGCAAGTCATCAGTGACCGGACCGGGGCGGCAAATTTTCCTTTCCCAGAGCAGTTGTTGTCCTTTGGCCACCAGTTGTTGCTCAGGGGCCTTTGATCCGGGATGGAAAGACGCTTGCGCCACCAACCGCCGGAGCCGGGCGCGGGCTCGCCAGCACGCGGTCCACCAGCCACGAATAAACCCTCTGCCCGTGGGATTGGCAGCATTATTTCGAAGTAAAGAACGACCTGCTGCTGCGCTACTTTCCCACCAGCATGTGAATGATGCCATAAAGGCTACACTGAGTTTTTCCGGAAGTTCATGGTGCTGCGTCGGGGCGAGATATTCGCCTTCCGGTTATCAAACAAGGATGTCCTTGATAACATGGCCATGCACGTCGGTGAGGCGGAAGTAGCGGCCTTGGAACTTATAGGTCAGCTTTTCGTGATCGACGCCGAGCAGGTGGAGCATGGTGGCGTGGAGGTCGTGAACGTGGACGCCGCCCTCGACGATGTTGTAGCCGTAGTCATCGGTACGGCCGACGACGGTGCCGCCCTTCACGCCACCGCCGGCAAGCCACAGGCTGAAGCAACGGGGGTGATGATCACGGCCGTAATTGTTGGCGGAAATTTTCCCCTGGCAGTAGGCGGTACGGCCGAATTCGCCGCCCCACACGACGAGCGTGTCATCGAGCAACCCGCGGCGTTTGAGGTCGGTGATGAGCGCGGCGGAAGCCTGGTCGGTCTGTTTGCACTGGCGCGAGATCCCTCCCACCACATCGCCGTGCTGGTCCCAGCCCTGGTGGAAGAGTTGGACGAAGCGCACATCGCGCTCGACGAGGCGCCGCGCGAGCAGACAGTTCGCGGCGTAGGTGCCGGGCACTTTGCTGTCGGGGCCGTAGAGCTTGAAGGTCTCCTCGGTTTCGCCGGAGAGGTCGGTGGCGTCCGGCACACTGGTCTGCATACGGAAGGCCATTTCGGCCTGCGCCACGCGGGCGTCGATTTCCGGATCAAGCTGCTGCTCCGCCTGGTAGCCGTTGAGTTTGCCGAGCGCATCGAGCATGTCACGGCGCACGTGCGGCGAGACGCCTTCCGGATTGGTGAGGTAAAGCACAGGCTCCTTGCCCGCGCGGAACTGCACGCCCTGATGCTCGCTGGGGAGAAAGCCCGCGCCCCACAGCCGCGAGTAGAGCGGTTGATCGCGTGACGCATTTTTCGACACGAGCACGATGAACGCCGGCAGGTTGTCGTTGAGCGTGCCGAGGCCATACGAAGCCCACGCGCCCATCGAGGGCCGCCCAGGCACCTGGTTGCCGGAGCAGAAAAAGGTGATCGCCGGATCGTGGTTGATCGCCTCGGTGTGCATGGTGCGGACGAGGCAGATGTCGTCGGCGATCTTCTGCGTGTAAGGCAGCGTGTCGCTGATCTCCATGCCACAGCGGCCGCTCTTGGTGAAGTTAGCGAACGATCCGGCCATCGGCAGCAAGCTTTGATTGCCGCTCATGGTGGAGAGCCGCTGATTGCCGATGACTTCCTTTGGAAGCGCCTTGCCGTGGCCGGCGCGGAGCACGGGTTTGAAATCGAACGTCTCCAAGTGCGACGGACCGCCGGCCTGAAAAAGATAGATCACCCGCTTGGCCTTTGGCGCGTGGTGGAGCGCGGAGAGCACGCCGGGATGAGCCGCAGCGTGGGCCTCCGGGCCGAGCAGCTTCGCCATCGCGAGCGAACCTAGACCGAGGCCGACTTTCCCGAGAAAGTGCCGGCGCGTGGAGTGCATGAGGTCGTCGTAGGTGGGTTTCATTGTTCAGCGATTGGTGATGGCTGCGTCGGAAGTGAGCAAGGTGGAGCAGACGATCGTCAGGGCCGCGAGAGCCGGGTTGGCCTCGCCACACACGGCTTTGGCTGCGGCCTGGTCGGCGGTGTAGCGCTCGACCTGCCGCGCGTGCAGGGCGCGGAGGGCGGCCATTTCCGGCGGGGCGGCGGAGCGGGAGGTGAGCAGCAGAAAAACGCGCTGCATTTGCAGATCCGCGCCGTCCGGTTGCTCCTTGATCGCGCGCATGGCGAGTTGCCGCGCACATTCGAAGAAGCTCTGGTCGTTGAGGAAAATCAACGGTTGAAGCGGCGTGTTCGTCGTCAGCCGGCGCGGCTGGCAAATCTCGCGGCTCCCAGCATCGAGGATGAGCATGCTCGGCGGCGGCGCGGTGCGCTTACGGTAAGTATAGAGGCTGCGGCGGTGCAGGCCGTCGCCCGTGTCGGGCTTGTAGTCGCCGCCCGACGCGCCCGCCTCTGACCACACGCCCGCCGGTTGCCACGGCTTCACGCTGGGGCCGCCGACCTTTTCCACCAGCAACCCCGCCGCGAGCAGCGCCTGGTCGCGGATCGCTTCGCCCGCCAGTCGATACGACGGCCCGCGCGAGAGCAGTGCGTTCTTCGGGTCTTTCTCCCGCTTTTCCTTCGTGCTCGCCGAGGACTGCCGGAACGTCGCGCTGAGCACGATGCGTTTGAGCATCCGCTTCACGTCCCAGCCGGTGTGCGAAAAATCGTGCGCCAGCGTGTCGAGCAATTCCCGGTGCGACGGCGCGTCGCCCTGCTGCCCGAAGTTCTCCTGCGTGGCCACGATGCCATTGCCAAAACACTGCATCCACAGTCGGTTCACCGCGACGCGCGAGACGAGCGGATTGTTCGCGTCCGTCATCCACTGCGCGAGACCGAGGCGGTTCTTCGGGGCCCTGGCATCGAACGGCATGATTTCGGTCGGGGGCGCGGGCTCCACCGGACGCTTCAGATCCGGCGAGGCATAGTCGCCGCGCGTCAGGACGTAGAACTGACGGGGCCGCGGCGACTCCTTCATCACCATGATCAGCGGGATCTTTCCGAGATAATCGTCCTCCAGATTCTTGCGCGCCGCGATCACCGCCTGCCGGGCTTTGGCGCTCTCCTCATCCACGCGGGCCAGCCAGTATTCACGCAACGCCGCCTTCGCCACTACGTCGCCGGCTTTGGCCGACTTGAGAGTCGCGTCGAGCCCGGGTTGATGCCGGTCCGCCACTTCCACCGGCGAGAGCGCCTGGCGGAATATCTTCAATTCATCCATCAACCCGCCGGCAAAACCTCGGTCGTCGCGCGGTCGGGCGCCCACCCGCATCACGTCCGTCGCGATGCTCTTGTCGAGATGATCATGCCGCACCGTCGCGGCCACCGGCTTGCCGTTGTAGTAAATCTTCAGCCCCGCCGCGGACGAGGAACCATCATAAGTCACCGTCACTCCCACCCATTTCTCCACCGGAAAATCCTCCTGTGTCTCCACCGAGGCCGCGCAACCCGGCCACAGGTGGATGCAACTCCAGCGCAGCTTGCCGTTTTCCAGCAGCAACTCGAAACCCGACGCATCCGCCATCTGCGAAAACATCGCCGGGCCCGTGTGCAGAATGACCGCCCGCTCCTTCCGCTCCGGCGAAAAAAGCCGCAGCGAAATGCTCAACTCCTGATGCCGCGTGATGCCCTTCACTCCGTCGAGTTTCAGCACCGTATCGCCATCAAACTGCATCGCGCCACCCAGCGCCGTGAGCTGCCCGCCGGAGATGGAGGCCGCCGCGCCATTCGCCACCGTGTTTGGCATTTTCCCGCCCACCAGCGTATCGAGTGGAAAATGATCGGACGGCGTTGGCGGTGTGAGCGCCGCCGCCGCCGCGAACCATTGTTCAAACGCGGCGGCGCGACCGGCCGGTGTCTTCTTCGCGACCGCCAGCGCGCTGACGAGCGCGGCCTGGCGTTTCTCGATTTCGCCCGCGTGCTCGGGCCCCGTCAGGCGCATGGAAGGCTCCGGCGCCGTCGTGGAAAGGGAGTAGGGAGTCAGCCCGCTTTCATCCACCCGCCCGAACATGGCGGCCATGCTGTAATAATCCGTCTGCGGCAGCGGATCATATTTGTGGTCGTGGCATTTCGCGCACTCCATCGTCAGCCCGAGGAACGCCGTGCCGGCGGTGTGTACGCGGTCGGACACATACTCCTGGCGGAACTCCTCCTCGATGGAGCCGCCTTCCTCCGTCTGCCGGTGGAGCCGGTTAAAGGTCGTCGCCAGCCGCTGCTCCTGCGTGGCATTGGGCAGGAGATCGCCCGCGATCTGCCAGGCCACGAACTGGTCGTAAGGCAGGTTCCTGTTAAACGCGCCGATCACCCAGTCGCGCCACGGCCAGACGAAGCAGGCTTTGTCCGACTGATACCCATAGGTGTCCGCAAACCGTGCGACGTCCATCCAGTCGAGCGCCATCCGCTCGCCGAAGCGGGGCGAAGCCAGCAGCGCGTCCACCTGCTTTTCGTATGCGTTCGGCGCTGCGTCGCCGAGGAAAGCCGCGAGTTGCTCCCGCGTCGGCGGCAGCCCCGTAAGCACGAACGACACACGCCGCAGCAACGCCGCGCGATCGGCCTCCGCATTCGGCGCGAGCTTTTGTTCCTCGAGCTTCTGCAGGATAAAGCGATCAATGTCGTCCTTCGCCCAGACCGCGCCTTTCACTGGGGGTGCCGGATGCTTTTCCGGCGGGGAAAACGCCCAATGCCTCGCATAGCCCGCGCCCTCGTCGATCCAGCGGACGAGGAATCCGCGCTCCGAATCAGTCAGGGGGCGGTTCAGCTTCGCGGGCGGCATAATCTCGTCGGGATCGGTGGTGTGAATGCGCTCAAACAGCGCACTCTCCTTCGCCTTCCCCGGCACGATGGCCCGCTCGCCGCTTTTCAAAACTGCCGTCGCGCCTTCCGCCGTATCGAGCCGCAAGCCCGCCTTGCGTTTCTCCCCATCCGGCCCATGACACGCAAAGCACCGGTCCGATAGTATCGGCCGGATGTCCCGATTAAACTCGATTTTCGATAGCTGTGGCACCTCGGCCGCGTGTGCTCCGAGCACCGTGACAGTCAGACTAAAACAAACGGCGAGGGCTGGAGAAGCTTTCATCAAGTGTGTTTGATCTTATGTGTTGTGATTTTGATAGGCACTCGCCACTACCAATTGGATAACGGATTTTCCGCCTTGGCCAGATAGCTCGCGGCCACCAACCCATTGTACCCGCCGCCGCCGATGATCTCGATGGTGAAAGCAGCAGGGCTGCCGTGAGGGCAAAGAACGCACTGATTGTGCGTCGTTTCTTCATATTCCTAACTCAGCAGTTCATTCAATGACTGCTAACTTTGCTGATTTCGCCATTTCAGTTGCGATGTTTTTGAGGCTTTTTGGCCAGGCGTCAAAAGTCACGGACTTGCCATTCTGGATCGAAGGCGCGGCGATTCCCGGCACCAGCACGACCGAGGGTTGGGCGAAGAAGAACGGTACTTTGTCCTGCCCATACGTGGCCGGCAGGCTGCGGGCGTAGAGTTCCAGTTCGGCGGAGTAATCTGCGGGCGTGTAGCCGAGATTGTCCTTGCTGGGCACCCAGATCACGCCGGCCACGCCCATCGGTGTGAACGGGCTGACACACCAGTTGTAGGCCAGCGTGGGGACGGTGTCGGGTTTGACTTCGCCGTCCCGACCGGGCTGCGGAAACGCAGGAAACTGCAGCGGTGCGCCGGACATGTCCGCGCCCTTCCGGGCCATGTCGGCGACTTTCGCTAACTCCGTTTTCAAGGCCTGCACATATTCGGCGACGGCCTTCCTGGAAATCTCGGAGCTGGGATTCTGGAGGCGCAACGCATCCACGCGGGCCCGGAACGCGGGGTGCGCCACTTCCTTCACCCCGGCGTAGGATGTCCACGACAGCGGCGAAGCCATCTGATCCCGCCCCCCGGAGGACATGGTCACAAAACCCTGCGGGATGCCGGGGCG
>CANMZY010000207.1:0-6173 GCA_947502425.1 Verrucomicrobiales bacterium | reverse complement strand
CCGTTTGGCAGGTCGAATTTCTGGATCGGATGCGTGACGAGTTGGTCGGAGGTGTCGGTAGTTTTCACCTTCGTGCCGGCGGGCAGCAGCGCGTAGAGCGTCCGGTTTTCCGTGGTGAGATATTCGTGGGCCACGCGCTGAAGGTCGGCGGGTGTGACGCGCTTGACGGTGGCGAGGTAGCGTTCGGAAAAATTCAGATCGCTGGCCGCGAGCCAGTTTCCTCCGAGGTCCTGCGCCTGGCCGGCCATCGTCTTGCGCGTCGAGAGGGTGGCGGCGATGAACTGTTTCACGGCCTTGCCCAGCTCGGCGTCGGGAATTTTCGCGTGCTTCATCCGTTCGACTTCGGCGAGCATGGCGGCGCGGGCGGCGGTGAATTTGTCCGCATCGACCACGGCGCTCATGCCGAAAAGGCCCGCCTCGCCGGGGTTGTAGGTCCAGGCGTCGGCGGAGTTGACGAGGCCCTGCTTCTCGCGGACTTCGAGATAAAGCCGTGAGCTGTGTCCCGCGCCGAGCAGCGTGGAAAGCACATCCAGCACCGGCGTGTCGGGATGGCTGAGGGGCGGGATGTGCCAGCTAATATGAAAATGGCCGAGTTCGATGGGGCCTTCCTCAATGATTTCGCGCGGGGCAAGCTGCCTCGGCTCTTCCGGCAGCACGACCGGCGGAAGCGCGCGCGCCTTGGTGCTGGCGAAGGCGGCGCGGATTTGCTGTTCGACCTCGGCGGATTTGAAATCGCCGACGACAACGAAGAACAGATTATTGGGTGCGTATTTTTCGCGGTAATAATTGAAAACATCCTCGCGCTTGAGTTCGTTGTAGATGTCCGGATAGCCGATGACGGTGAGGCGGTAGGGGCTGCGGGTGTAGGCAGTTTCGAACAGGCGGCGTGCGGATTTTTGGCCGGGATCGTCCTGGTTCATGTCCATCTCGCGGAGGATGACCTGCTTTTCCTTCACCATTTCGTCGGCGGGCAGCGTGGCGTTCTGCATAATGTCGCAGAGAATTTCGAGGGCGGTTTTCGCGCCGGTGTTTGGGCAGTCGATGTGATAGACGGTGCGGTCAAACGACGTGTAGGCGTTCATGTAACCGCCCGCGTCCTGCACTTCCTGATCGATCTTGCCGGGGCCGCGATTGGTCGTGCCTTTGAAAAGCATGTGTTCCAGAACGTGTGACAGGCCGGCCCCGAGCCACTTGTCCTCGTGGATGCTGCCGGCCTTGCACCAGGCCTGCGCCGAGACGACGGGCGCGCTGTGGTCTTCGCGCAGGATGAGCGTGAGCCCGTTGTCGAGCGTGGATACTTTCACGCCGGGGGGCAGGGCGGGAATTTCGGTTTTGGGGGCGGCGGTGGTGGTTTGATTTATGGTCATAAGGAGCAGCAGGGCGGAAAAAATAGTGAATGAGCGCATGGGCTAATTTTAGCAGAGCAACTCCGCCTGCCCGATTTGCAGGAGCGCCGTCATGGCCGAAGTGTTGCTGACGACGATCATCGGCCGAGTCTCTGGCGCACCGTTTCCACATCAGTCAACGCGTCTTCGGCGGTGTAGTTGATGCAGAGGCCGCGCCGGCCAATTTCATACATGAAGGCGGTGGAGGAGATGCCCGCGATCCTCCCGGCGCGGCCGAGGGCGGTCTGTTGTCCGGCGTAGAGGCCGACGGCCAGCTCCACGCGCGCCTGTTCGGAGGTGAGGCGCAATGAACCAATTTCCTTGTCTGGTAATTCGATGGTCACGGGAGAATCCTAGCATCGCACCACCACGAGGCAACTGTGGTGTTGGGCGCCCCGCTCAAGCCTCTTTCGGCTTGACGGCGGGTTTGGCGGATTTTTGGCGGGGAAGATACGGCTTGTGAAACGCGGTCTCGAAATCATAGCCGCCTTTGAAATCTTCGCGGCTGTCCCGCTCGGTCTTCGCGAGCAGGCTGTTCTCGACCATGTTGAAAACGATCTCGCCGAAATCTTCGCAGATGGTCAGGCCCCACTCGTTCAGCACGGTCAGCGTCATTGGGCCGTAATGGCCCAGGCCGAAATCGCGGATGCCATCGAGCAACTGCTGGCCGCTGACGTGGCGGATTTCGTCCTTGGGCACCTTGCCGACGAGCTTCTGCGTGTGGTCGAGCGCCTCGCGGACGAAGAAGTAGGCGTCACGATGGTAACGCGAATCCTTCGCCAGAATTTTTTCCAGTTCTTCCTCGAAATTGACCGTTTGCATAATTATTTCTGGACCCAGCCCGACTTGCTCTCCATCGGCGGATGCGCGAGGCGCCATGACTTGACCGCCCGGCCGGTGAGCAGCAGCAGGATGATGGCGCAAAGCACCAGTTGCTGTTGTTTCGTCAAAAATCCCACGCCGCGCATTGTGCCACAAACCACCTGCCCGGCCCAAACAAACTTATTCACCGTTTAAGAGACCCCGTAGCAGCCGGGGTGACGAGGTTCATTATGCGGCTGGAAATGGCAGGAGATCAGAGCCTCGTCACGTCGGCTGCTACTTTTCTGTTGAGCTCTCAGGCGACCACGATGTTCACCAACTTCTTCGGCACCACGATGATTTTCTTAACCGTCTTGCCTTCGAGGAACGGCTGCGCGTCCGGGCAGGCGAGCGCGGCGGCTTCGAGTTGCGCCTGCGGCAAGTCTGCCGCTACGGTGATGCGGCCGCGCAATTTGCCATTGACCTGCACGGGAATCTCCAGCGTGGACTCGACGAGCAGCGCGGGATCGAATCTCGGCCACGGGGCGTAGGTCAATGCGGAATGGGGAATGTGGAGTGCGGAATGAAGTTTGTCCCAAAGCTCCTCGGCGAGGTGCGGGGCGAACGGCGCGAGCAGTTGCAGGAACTCACGCACCACACACCACGGTTTCACGTCCCACGTAATCGCGTCGTTCACGAACACCATCATCGCGGAGATCGCGGTGTTGAAGCGCAGCGCGTCGAGGTCCTCGGTGACTTTCTTGATGCAGGCGTGGAGCGTCTTCAACTGCGCGGGCGTGGCGGGGACGTCCTGGATGGCGGTGTTCAGCTTGATCAGTTTCAGCAGTTCCTCGCGGCTTCCTGCGGTCGTCTCCGCCTGCTCGAACTCCGTCTCGCTGGCCTCGTCCACGAACAAGCGCCAGACGCGGCCGAGGAATCGATACACGCCCTCGACGCCCTTGGTGTTCCACGGCTTCACCATTTCAAGCGGGCCCATGAACATTTCGTAAAGGCGGAAGGCGTCCGCGCCGAACTCGGCGAGCACGTCGTCGGGGTTGACGGTGTTCCCGCGCGACTTGGACATTTTCTGCCCGTCCTCGCCGAGGATGAGTCCTTGGTTGACGAGTTTGAAGAACGGCTCCGGCGTGGAGACGTGGCCGAGATCGAACAGCACCTTGTGCCAGAAGCGGGCGTAGAGCAGATGCAGGACGGCGTGTTCGGTGCCGCCGACATAGAGATCAACGCCGGGAGCCGGCTGCTTGACGGGCGGGAGAAATTCGCAGAGATTCGCCACAGCCCGGTCGTTTTCGGACGTTCCGAAAGAGGCCCCTATGGCGGTATCTTTCGCCGGGTGCAACTCCATCTTCACCGGCAACACATAGAGCGTTTTCACCGCCAGATACTCACGCGCGGCCAGCACTTCCTCCACGACGACGAGAATGCCGTTGATGCGCTTCTTGAAACGGATGACCTCCAATCCAGTGGAAGTTTTGCCCGCCGGTTCGATTTCGTCCGGCGCGGCCAGCACCGCAGGAAGCAGGGCAAAATCATCCGCCGTGATGGCCCGCTGGCCGCGTCGGGCCTCGGCATCCGGATCACCGTGCTCTTTGAACGCGTGGCGGATGCCGTAGGTGTCCAACGCGTGACAACACCCCTCCAGCTTCCGGCCGGTAGCTTGCAGCACCCGCGCCGCGGCCTCGGGTCCAACTTTTCCGAGGAACACGCGGTGACGCCGATTGCCCGGCTCATGACGCGCTTCTTCGACCAAAGTTCGGATGGCCTGGTCCAGTTCAGCCGGACTGTCCGGCAGGCGGGGAAAGGAAGTTCCCATCCAGTATCGCTCGACGGAACTGTTCCAGCCGCGCTCGCGATTCTTCGCGTCGAGGAAACGAAGATAATACCAGCAACTGCCGGCCCATTGCGGCATGGTGTTCGTCTCGCGCACCGAGCCGTCGGGCAGCGTGACCCAGTCCTTGGCGCGGGCGAGTGGGGGTTGGCCGTCGGGCGTGGGTTTGTAGTCGTCGAGCGGCGGCGGGAGCAGGGGCAGCGCGCTTTCGGGCAACGCCTCGTGATAAAGATTCCCGCTCCCGTCGCGCTTCCAGACGATGGGGAACGGCTCGCCCCAGTAACGCTGCCGGCTGAACAGCCAGTCACGGAGCTTGTAGTTGATGGTCTTCTTGCCGAGGCCGCGTTCTTCGAGCCAGGCGGCGATTTTTGCTTTGGCTTCGGTGGTGGGAAGGCCGGAGATGGAAATACCCGGGCCGGTTGAGTTCACCGATGTGCCGTCACCAACAAATCCGCGCCAGTCAGTCTTTGCGTCGGGCGGTTGGACTACCTGCACCACCGGCAGGTCGAACTTCTGCGCGAACTCAAAGTCGCGTGTGTCGTGTCCCGGCACCGCCATGATTGCGCCCGTCCCGTAGCTGGCGAGGACGTAGTCGGCGATCCAGATGGGAATCTTCTCACCGTTGACGGGGTTGATGGCAAACGCGCCGGTGAACACGCCGGTCTTTTCCTTCGCGAGTTCGGTGCGTTCGAGGTCGGATTTGCCGGCAACCTGAGTTTTGTATTTTGCAATCGCGCCGCGCGATTCTGGCGTGGTGATTTGCTCAACGAGCTTGTGTTCCGGCGACAGCACCATGTAAGTCGCTCCGAAGAGCGTGTCCGGCCGCGTGGTGAAAACTGTGATGACCTGGCTGTCTGAGCACTGAGCACTGAGCACTGAGAACTTCACCTCCGCCCCTTCGCTGCGGCCAATCCAGTTCCGCTGCATTTCCTTGAGCGAATCACTCCAGTCAATCGTGCCGAGATCGTTGAGAAGTTTTTCGGCGCAGGCGGTGATGCGGAGCAGCCATTGACGCATCGGTTTGCGGACGACGGGAAAGCCGCCGACTTCGCTCTTGCCGTCGATGACCTCTTCGTTGGCCAGCACCGTGCCGAGTTCGGGACACCAGTTCACTGGCGCTTCGCTGACGTAGGCGAGGCGTCTATTATCGCGATGTTTTCGTTTGTCGCCTTCACTCCAATACTCTAGGCATTTGAGGGTCTCAATCGGCTCAACCTTGTTCGTCTCCGGGTTGAACCACGAGTTGTAAAGCTGAAGGAATATCCACTGCGTCCACTTGAAATATTCCGGGTCGGTGGTGGCGAGTTCGCGCGACCAGTCGTAGCTGAAGCCCAGGCTTTTGATCTGGCGCGTGAAGTTCGCGATGTTTTCCTCGGTGGTCTTGCGCGGATGCTGGCCGGTTTTGACGGCGTATTGCTCGGCGGGCAAACCGAACGAATCCCAGCCCATTGGATGCAGCACATTGAAACCTTGCGCGCGACGGTAGCGGGCGAGGATGTCCGTGGCGGTGTAGCCCTCGGGGTGGCCAACGTGCAGGCCCGCGCCGGACGGGTAGGGGAACATGTCGAGGATGTAGAATTTCGGCGGCAGTTCGCTCGCGGCGGCAGCTTTTCCTTCAAGCTGGTGACGCTGCGCGAACGGGTGGCCGTGCGGCAGCACCTCGCCGGGATTCCACGCGCGAAAGGTCTGCTGCGCGTCCCAGTGCTGCTGCCACTTCGGCTCGATCAAATGAAATGGATACTGTCTGCGACTCGACATAGGGCCGGGAATATTGGGGAAAGTGCGGGGCGAGGCAATGGCAGAGTTTGGCGTTGGCGTCCTGCGGACGCAGCTTGACCCTGCTATTGGCGGAAGCCCTGGGAGCGCCGGCATCCTTGCCGGCGTGTTCGTGTTCACCCCACCCATCGTGCCGGCAGGGATGCCGGCGCTCCCAGATGCGCCCGCGTCCCGCCCCCGGATTTTTCGAAAGACTCCGAGGGTGTTTGGAACCTTTCGCGTCGCGGTCTCTTCGTGGTTTTTTTTCCGCCGGGCTGGAAGCCGCGGCGCTACGGCAGGCGGGACGCCCGCCCCTCCGATCGGGCCGTCATGCGCCTCGGCGCGGGGTGAAAGCACGGGTGAATTTTTCGTAGAGTACCCGCGAC
>CANMZY010000206.1:0-6176 GCA_947502425.1 Verrucomicrobiales bacterium | reverse complement strand
AAAAAATCTGCGCACCGGGCCTGCGAAGCGGTCTAGTTTCATCCCGGGTTTGACGGGTTGCGGGCGGAAATGCTCCCGGAATGCAAAAAATCCCAACGACCACGCGGGTCGTTGGGATTTGGCAAGGAGGCGGGGCATCGCCGCCAGCTCAGGCGGGTTCGCGGGTTTCGAGGAAGCCCTGCAAGTGCCGGACGCGCGTCGGGTGGCGCATTTTCCGCAGCGCCTTAGCCTCGATCTGGCGGATGCGTTCGCGGGTGACCTTGTATTGCTTGCCGACTTCTTCCAGCGTCCGGGCGTAGCCGTCGCCGAGGCCGAAGCGCAGTTCCAAAACTTTCCGTTCGCGCTCGGTGAGGCTCGAAAGCACGTCACCGAGCTTGTCTTTCAGCAGGCTGTAGCTGGTCATTTCAGAAGGGTTTTCGGCGGCCTTGTCCTCGATGAAGTCGCCGAAGTTGGTGTCCTCGCTGTCGCCGACCGGCGATTGGAGGGAGATGGGCTGCTGGGCCATTTTGAGGACGGCCCGGATGCGCTCGACCGGGAGCTGCATTTCGTCGGCGATTTCCTCGGGCGTTGGCTCGCGGCCGAAATCCTGCATGAGCTGTTTCTGCGCACGCCAGAGCTTGTTGATGATTTCGATCATGTGGACCGGGATGCGGATGGTGCGAGCCTGGTCGGCGATGGAGCGGGTGATGGCCTGGCGGATCCACCAGGTGGCGTAGGTGGAGAATTTGTAGCCGCGGCGATACTCGAATTTCTCGACGCCTTTCATCAGGCCCATGTTGCCCTCCTGGATGAGGTCGAGGAAGGACTGGCCGCGGTTGGTGTATTTCTTGGCGATGGAGATGACGAGGCGCAGGTTGGCCTCGACCATCTCGGTCTTGGCCTGATGGGCCTTAGCGGCGAAATGCTTCAACTGCGAGTAGGCGTGGAGATAATCCGCGTGGGGCATGCGGACGAACTCCTCTAGGGCGCGGATTTTGCGGCGCTCGGACTCGATGACGCCCTGCTGCTGGCCGGATTTGCGCTGCTTCTCCAGTTCCTGGATGAGGCGCAGGCTCAACTGGATTTTGTCGTGAATGTTCTCGGTGACGAGGGTGATCTCCTCGATGACTTTCTGTTTGTAGAAGAATTTCGGGAAGGAGCTTTGGAGCTTCTTGTCGAGTTTGCGCAGCTCGGATTGGAGCTTGTCCTTCTTGCCCTTGGTCGGGGCGTTTTGCCAGGCGGCGTATTTGTCGTCCACCTGCTGATCGAGGGCGCGGACCTGCTTGACGAGCTTGCGGAGGTCCTTGAGATGGTTTTCGCGGCCTTCGACTTTCTTATCGACGATGACGCGGTCGAAGCGCTCCTTGGGCGGTTCGGACAAGAGTTTTTCGGCGAGCGCGATGTGCTCCTTGGCGGCGAAACCGAAGCTGTAGATGATGCGCTTGACCTCGATCTCGGCCTCTTCGATGCGCTTGCAAATTTCCACTTCCTGCTCGCGCTTTAAGAGCGGCGTCTGGCCCATCTGCCGGAGATACATGCGGACGGGATCGTCGAGGACGTCGAGCCGGCTCTTGTCCTCCTCCTCCTCGGGTTCGGGCTGCTTGACGCGGTCCACCTCGGCCTGGTCCACGATTTCAACCTCAAGATTGCCAAGCTTGGAATAGATTTCATCCAGATCATCGGGCGTCACGACGCCCTCGGGCAGCGCGTCGTTGATGTCGTCGTAGGTGAGGTAGCCCTGTTCCTGGGCGAGGCGCAGGAGTTCCTTGATCTTCTCGGTGAGGTCCACGCCGGAGCGGGTTTTGATCGAGCCGATCGCCTGCTGGGCGCTGGCCAGGTTGCCTTCGGTCAGGGCGGCGATTTGGATTTTGGTGGAGCCGTTGGGCAGGTGGGAGGGGCGGCCTTTGAGCACCGGCCGGCCGGCGGCCACGGGCAGTGTTTTGCCGGGCAGGGGCGGGGCCTTGACGGCGGCAACCGGGGCGACCGGCCTTGCTTTGGCGGGTTTGGGTGTGGCCTTGGCGGCGGCGGGTTTGGGTGTGGCCTTGGCGGCGGCGGGTTTGGGTGTGGCCTTGGCGGCGGCGGGTTTTTTAGATGACTTCGTTTTAGGCATAAAATTTCAATCAGGAAACGATTTCCGGCTGGGTGAAAGGTTGGAGGCATTGGGCGCCGACCGGGACACGGAAAACCTGCGGGCATTGGCGAAAATGCAGAGCCCGGAGGAGCGTCTCTGCCAAAACCGAGCCGAACCCGGCCCTTCGAACCAACCCGGCCGTCACCGAAAATAATAGATCACGCATAGCAAAAAACCGTCAGCAATTAAAGGCCGAGAATTGACCAGAAGACTGCCGCAACGAGGAGATTACATTATTTCGACCATTGCTCAAATGAAAAAATCCAGCCGCGTGGTTGCCCGGTTGGCGGTTGTCAGCGGCCTGGGGCGATGGTTCAATGACACCATGAATGCCAGCCAACATGCCACTAGCCTGCGTCGCCGCATCCGCTTCATGGTCTGGGTTTTCATCATCGGCCTCGTCGTCAGCGGGGTCACGGCCATCCCGCTGCAATGGGAGATGAATCTCGCCGCGCGACTTTTGGGCGGCGACGAGGCCAGGACGGCTTCCGGCCTGACGGTGGAAATTGATTTCTCGAAACTCAAGGTTGTCACCGAAGACCATGCCGCCGGCGGCGGCGGCCTGACGGGCTGGGTGGTGCGGGTGCGCGACGGGCTGAACGACACCTACGCGAAATATCCCTTCATCGCCTACGGCACCGACTGGTTGGCGTTCGGCCATCTGATGATCGCGCTGGTGTTCGTCGGCGCGTTGCGCGATCCGGTGCGCAATGCCTGGCTGTTCGACTTCGCGATGATCGCCTGCGTGCTGGTGGTGCCGTTCGCGCTGATCTTTGGCGGAGTGCGCGGCATCCCGTTTTACTGGCGGCTGATCGACTGCTCGTTCGGCGTGTTCGGAATTATTCCGGTCTGGCTTTGTCGGAACTGGGTGCAGGAACTCCAGCAGGCGGATGAAGCCGGTCATGTCTCCGCCTGAAGCGCGTCCCAAGTTTCTTCGGCCGCCGCCGGGAACTACGGATGGGCATCCAGGGCAGCGTGGCGGGCCTGGCGTTTGGGCAGGGAGTTTCGCTGTTTGCTTCGTGGGGAAACAGGTTCATCTGGCAGATACTTCACGAGAAAACCAGGTTTGTCGTTTCTCCCGCCGCGCTGGTAATCCCGCCAGAGCGCCGCCGCCGCGTGTTTCGCGTCCAGCTTCAATTCTTCAGTCAGGAAGCGGAAGAGCAGTTCCGCCAACCGCGCCAGCGCGATGGTGTCGGTGCGGCGGAGTTGCGCGAAGAGCCAGTCGCTGAGACGGAGGAACGAACGGAAGGGAGAGGCCGACGCACCCCTCCCGGCCCTCTCTCCCCCAAGGGGCGATGGAGAAAACATTTCAGCAGCCGGATCGCTCCAGAGCAGCGGAGTCGTCTCGACGAAATTGCCGCTGTTGCCGACGATATCCCAATACTTCGCGAAGCGCCGCAACCGTTGCATGTCGGCGAACGGGATCAGCTTGTTCTGCAAAATCTCGTAGGGCGGATGCGCGGTGTAAACCATGCGCCATTCCGTGTCGTGCCGGGAAATCGGCGTGCCGCGCAGCCGTTTCAAAATGCCCACCTGAATTTCCTGCGGACGCAGCGCGATGAGACGGTTAAAGCCCGTTCCAAAACTTTCGATCGTTTCGCCGGGCAGTCCGACAATCAGGTCGGCGTGAATGTGAACGCCAGTCTGACCGCGCAAGAAATAAAAATTGTCCTCCAGCCGCGCGTAGTTTTGCCGGCGCTGGATAAGCTGGCCGACGGTTTCGTTGAACGTCTGGATGCCGACCTCGAATTGCAGCGCGCCGGGCGGAAACTTCTGGATCAGTTCGCGCAGCGTCTCCGGGAGCCGGTCGGGCACCATCTCAAAATGATAGAAGAGGCCGGGGCGGTGGCGGGCCAGAAAAAATTCCAGGATGGCCCGGCTGGTGTGCAGATTCAGGTTGAAGGTGCGGTCCACGAACTTGAACTGCGTCACGCCCCGGTCGAGCAGTCGCTGCATCGCGGCGAGAAACTCCGGCAGCGGCGCCTGGCGCACCGGAATGTCGAGCGACGACAAACAGAACTCGCAGGTGAACGGACAGCCGCGCGAGGCCTCGACGTAGATGACGCGATGCGCGATGTCGTCCTCCGTGTAGAGATCGTAGGGCAGCGCGAGTTGCGCGAACTCCGGCAACTGCGCGGGAATGATTTTGCCCGCCGGCTTTTCCCCGCGCAGCAACTGCCCGCAGACTTCGGCAAATTTCAAATCCGCCTCGCCGGTGATGACGTAGTCGGCCAGCAAGACGATGGGCTGGGTGTCGAGTTCGTAGCTCACTTCCGGGCCGCCCAGGATGATGGTGATGCCGGGCCGGACACGCCGGATGGCGGCGATGACCTCGGTGGTTTCGGTGACGTTCCAGATGTAAATGCCGAACCCGATGATTTTCGGATCGCGCGCCAGCAGGACTTCGGCGATGTCGAGCGGACGCTGGTTGATGTCGAACTCGGCCAGGATCGCGCGCGGTTGCAGTTCGCCGAGATTGGCGAACAAATAGCGCAGCCCGAACGCGGCGTGGATGTATTTCGCGTTGAGCGTGGTTATGGTAATGTCGGCCATGACGCGGGCAGCCTACGTTTTCGTGGGCGGCAAGGCGAAAATAATTTGGGGCAAAGCATTGACGGCGCGGGAAGGCTCCCTATATTCAAGTGGCAACAGGACTGTTTTAGTCCGCTTTAAGATCATGCAAATAACGCGCGCAGGTGAATACGGGGTGCTGGGCCTTCTGGCCTTGGCGCGCCGTGCGCCCGGGCAGGTGGCGATGATCGACGAGGTCAGCCGGGAAGAAGACATCCCAAACAGTTTCCTCGCGAAAATATTTCAGAACCTAGCTCGTGCCGGGCTGGTGCGCTCCAATCGCGGCACCGGTGGCGGCTTCACGCTCGTGAAACGTCCGGCGGACATCACGGTGCTTGAGGTCATCGAGGCCATCGAGGGCAAGATCGCCTTCCAACGCTGCCTGACGGAGACGCCGGATTGCGAACACAGCGGCGGCTGCGCGCTTTGCGGGCTGTTCGCGCAGGCGCAGGATCGCGTGAAGGACACGTTTTCGCGCACGAGCATCGCCGACCTGCTGAAAACACATGTGCCGCCGGGCGATTCGCACCGGCGTCCGCAGAAAGCCAAAAAGCTGGTGGCTGCGGCCCGTGAAAATTCTAAGAAACCGAAACCGAAACTGAACCATTGAAACCAAAGTTATGAGCGACACCTATACACTCTACAATCAAACCGTGATGGACCACTTCATGAACCCACGCAACATGGGCGACCTGAAGGACGCCGACGGCATCGGCGAGGTCGGCGCGGCGGCCTGCGGCGACATTATGAAGATAAGCCTCAAGATCAAGGATGGCATCATCGAGGACGCTCGCTTCAAGACCTTCGGTTGCGGCTCGGCCATCGCCAGCTCCAGCATGGCGACCGAACTCATCAAGGGCCGTAGCATTGACGAGGCGATGAGCTTCTCGAACCAGGAAGTTGTGGACGCGCTCGGCGGTCTGCCGCCGGTGAAAATCCACTGCTCCGTCCTCGCCGAGGAAGCCCTGAAGGCCGCGCTCGAAGATTATTTGAAGAAACATCCTGAAGCGGCGAAGCGGGCGGAGCCGGTGGCGGCTTGAACGAGATTTAACTGCGTGGTGCGTGAGGAGTGGTGCGTGAAAATGCACGCACCACGCACCGCGCACAATTTTTTTATGCGCCACGTATTTCTCGACCATCAGTCCGCCACGCCCGTTCTGCCCGAAGTGTTCGAGGCGATGAAGCCGTTCTTCACCGAGGCGTTCGGCAATCCCTCGTCCCTGCACCAGCACGGGCTGCGCGTGCGCGACGCGCTCGCAAAGGCACGCACGCAGATCGCCGCGCTGATCAATGCCGAGTCGCCCGATGACATTTTTTTCACCAGCGACGGGACCGAGTCGGCGAACCTCGCCATCAAAGGCGTGGCCTATGCCAACCAGCGGAAGGGCAATCACCTCGTCATCTGCGAAACCGAGCATCCGTCGGTCATCAACTCGATTGAGTTTCTGGAAAAACAGGGCTTCACCTGCACTAAGGTTAAGGTGGACCGCGAAGG
>CANMZY010000205.1:0-6204 GCA_947502425.1 Verrucomicrobiales bacterium | reverse complement strand
GTCTGCGAACTGGTCCGCGCACTTCTCGCCGCGCATCCGCGCGCCGACGCCGAACTGGTCATCTGCGGCCCGCCCGTCTGCCCCAATGCGAAAGTCTCCACCCTCGCGCAACTCGAACGCCGCGCCCGCCACGAACTCCTCATCATCAGCGACGCTGACGTGCGCGTGCCGCCCGATTTGCTGGCGAGCCTGGTCGCGCCGCTGCGCGATCCGGCGGTCGGCCTGGCCAATTGTTTTTACCAACTGGCCAGCCCGCGCACCTTCGCCATGCGCTGCGAAGCCGTCGCGATCAACGCCGATTTCTGGAGCCAGGTCCTGCAATCCCGCAGCCTCAAGCCGCTCGACTTCGCGCTTGGCGCCGTCATGGCGACCCGCGCGGGCGCGCTGCGGCAGATCGGCGGATTCCCGGCGCTGGGCGATGATCTCGCGGATGATTATCAGCTCGGCCACCGCCTCGCCGCGACTGGCGCGCGCATCGAACTCTCGCCCGTGGTGGTGGAATGCTGGGAGGCACCGATGAACTGGCGGCAGGTCTGGGCGCATCAACTCCGCTGGGCGCGCACCATCCGCGCCTGCCAGCCCGCGCCCTACTTCTTCAGCATCCTGAGCAACGCCACTTTCTGGCCGGTGGTGTGGTTCGCCGTCGCGCCCTCCAGGCTCTCCCTGCTCGGCGCGCTGGGCTGCATTTTCCTGCGCCGCCTAACCGCCGCCTATCACTACGCGAAACTGACGCGGAGCGGAAACCTTCTCGTCCCGTGGCTGGCGATGGTGAAGGACCTCCTCGGCGCGATCATCTGGGCGCAGGCGTTTCTCGGCAACCATGTCATCTGGCGGGGCGTCCGCTACCGCGTCCTGCGCGGCGGCAAATTGGTGAGAGAAGCTGCCACCGCGGTGTCCCGGTGAACAGCGAAGGCGCGAGGGCAGGGCGGGTCGTCCTCTGTCCGCCGCGAGCTTGTTGAAATGTGCAAATCGCCACGAACTGCCCGACGGGCACGCGGAGCGACGCGCCCCACCTTCGTCTCCGGATTGCCTCGCGCCTTTCCTGTTCCATCCCATCCCAGTCGAGCCGCTAAAATTTCACCGCCGCTGGGCCGCTCCAGCGGTCGCCTTTTTGCGCGCGGGCGAAGAGGTGGGCGTTCTTGGCGGGCGCGAGCGGTGAATCGTAGAGGCGCGCTTTGGGTGAGACGCCACCGCCGGGCAGCCGCGGATCGGTGCCGTCGAGGGTGTAATAAATGCGCACATCTGCCGTCGCCTCGTCGGCAGGCGGCTCGGGCTGGAAGTTGGGATTGCTGGTGATGCAGAGGCGGTCCAGCTTCGCATTCACTTCCCGCCCGCGGAGCTGCAGGGTGTGGACGCCGGGCGCGAGCGGGAAGATTTTCGGGTCATCATTTTGCGAGGGACGACCCTGGGGCCGGCCGCTCCAACGGTTCCACTGCCAGGCCGGGGAAAAACGTCTTTCGGCCGCGTCGTAAACCTCCTCCGGCCCGTCGTCCATCGAGAAAAAAAACGTGTTGTAGGACGAGGACGGGGCGATCACGCGTGCCCAAAGATAGTATTGGTTGGTGGCGGGCACCGTAAACTTGTAGGTGGCAGTGCCCTCCATCGCCGTGGAGGTGGCGATGAGCCGTTTGCCGTTCGCCGTCGGGTCGTTCAAGATGGCCATCGGCGAAACAATCGTGCCGGACTCGGCCTCAAGGAAGAGGGTGAAATCCTGGCCGGGTGCAAGCGGCGGCGGGATCTTTTTGGGCGGAGCGGAAATTTCGAGCCGGAATTTTTTCCCGTCAGGCGTGGTTCGGACGGCGGGCGCGACCGGGAATTGCTGGTCGATCCACGCGATGCGCTCGCGAATCCAGGCCTTCATCCAGTTCACCTCGCCTTGGTAGGTGGACTCGACGTGGTAGTTCGGGCCGATGCGCTTGCCGAGGATGGGCCAGCGCTGGAAGTTGCGCACCTGGGCCTCGTCTAGTTGCGCGGCGATCTGATCGACGCGGGCGAGGACGCGGGTGACCTCGAATTGATTGGTGCGAAGCTGGCTCCAGCGGTCGGCGTATTTCTGCGCGAAGTCCGGATCCTGGAACAGGCGGTGGAACCAGAAGTGTTCGGCGGCGGTCAGTTCACCCGCATACCAGCCTTGCGGAGAATAGCCGTCGCGGCCCCGGGCGTTGCCGAAGCTCAGATTCCAGTCCCAGATCGGCTCCATCTTGAGCTTCCCGCCGCGATCCTTGTGGATGAAATTGCTGAAGCGAATGCCATCGACGTTTTTGGAAAACTCTACGATCCAGTGGTGGTCGATGAAGGAGGCGGTGTCGATGTAGGCGGCGTAACCCTGCGCCGGGTTCTTGAAGGATTCGCCGGCGAGCGCGGTCTCGAAACGGTCGAGATGGCCGATCAGCCAGGCGGTTTGCGCGGGCGTGATCTCGTCGCCTTTTGGCTCGACGTAGAAAAAGCTGCGTCCGCCCTTGGTGGAGAAGCCGGGCTTGTCCTTGTCGCGATGGTCCCGCTTGAAAATATAGCCGCCGGAAATGGCCGGCTCACGGTTGTCGCCCGGGCCGAGTTTGGCGATATCGACCCGGTCCGGGCCGCGCTTGATTTTTTCCTCGAGCACATAGACGCCGAAATATTTCTCGCGGGTCAGCTTGCCGCCGGTGCGGTTGATGAACACCTCGACAAAACGGGTGCGCGGGGAGTAATGGCCCATCGCGGCGCTCAGCTCGTAGGCCAGCACGTCGCGCAGCAGCGTCTTGTCGGGAAAGGGCGCGTAGAGAATCCACTCGGATTCCTTGGGCAGGCCGAGCAGCGGAGTCTTGAGCGGCGCGCCGCCGTCGTCCTTGGTGCGGAAGTTGAAGGACTTCTTCGGGTAGTCGAGCGAGCTGCGCCCGCGGGTCTCGATGGTGCCGCGGCCGTTGTAATCCAGCCGGCTGGACAGCGTGGCGCGGCCGTTCACGGTGGGAATAATGACGGCCGAGACCGGTGTTTTCTGCTCGGCGTTGACGGGTTCTTTGAAGGTGTTGAGGATGACGATCGGCAGGCTGGAACTGAAGCCGGCCAGGGCCGGATCGACCAGCGTGTAGGACTGCAAAACGGTGGGGCTGGGCGTGGAGCCGGCGTCGAAACCTTTCGCCTTGAGGAGCGTGGTCTCGGTCAGGCGGAGCGGCTCCCGGTAGGCGGGAGAGGCGCTGGTCGGCTCCGAGCCGTCGAGCGTGTAGCCGATGACGGAGGCTTTGCCGCTGAGGCCCACGGTGAGATTGCCGACATGAACTCCGCCGGGCACGGAAAAGACCGGGGCCGCCGCCACACGCGCCACCGGTGCTGACGGCACGGCCGCGCCCGCCATTCCGGCCCAGCACGCAAGCAGTATCAGCCAACGACAGTTCATTATTTTGGAAATCATCTGGGCCGCGCGGCGCGCCTGGAAATTTGCAAGCTGTGAACCTACACAACGAGGCGAGGCGATGGCAAGCGGCGGAGATGAGGGGCCAGCCCATTTTTGACAATCCGCCGCGCTTCTCCTAGCCTTCCGCCGCGCATGAAAGTTATTCGTCACACCGATAAAAATTTCACCGAAAACCTCGCCGGTCTGGCGGCCGCCTCCAGTCTCTTCGACCCCGCCATCGAGGAACGTGCCCGGGGCATCATCGAGGCCGTCCGCAATGACGGCGACGCGGCCCTGCTCGAATTCACCGCCCGCTTCGACGGCGCTCAACTGACCGCCGGACAACTAGCCGTCTCGCAGGCCGAGCTGCTCACCGCGTCGCTCAAGGCCGACGATGCCCTGCGCGCGGCGGTCGCGGCGGCGGAGAAGAACATTGCCGTGTTCGCCCGGAGATCGCTGAGGAAAAACTGGGCGATGAAAAATTCCCATGGCGCGAAAGTCGGCGAGAAGTTCGACCCGTTTCAGCGGGTGGGCATTTACATCCCCGGCGGCACCGCGCCGCTCGTTTCCACCGCGCTGATGACCATCACGCTCGCGCGCGTCGCGGGTTGCCGCGAGATCGCCGTCTGCACGCCGTGCGGGAAGGACGGCACCATCAATCCCGCCCTGCTCTTCGCCGTGCGCGCGGCGGGGGCCACGGAAATTTACCGGCTCGGCGGCGCGCAGGCCATCGCCGCCCTCGCACTCGGCACCACGACCATCCGCCCGGTGCAAAAAGTTTTCGGCCCCGGCAACGCCTACGTCGTCGCGGCCAAGCGGCTGCTCTTCGGGCGTGTCGCGGTGGACCTGCTCCCCGGCCCCAGCGAAGTGCTCGTGCTCGCGGACGACACCGCCAATCCTAAATTCGCCGCCGCCGATCTGCTCGCGCAGGCCGAGCACGGCTCCGGCCACGAACGCGTCTGGCTCGTCACGACCTCGGCGAAAATCATCTGCGCCGTGCAAAAGGAAATCGAACGTCAGTTGCCCAAACTCGCGCGGCGCGAATTCATCACCCGGGCGTTGGACAACAACGGCTGGCTCATCCAGGTGAAATCGCTCGCCGCCGGCGTGGCGCTGGTCAACCGCCTCGCGCCGGAACATTGCGAAGTGATGACCCGCCAGGCCGCCAAAGTTTCGGCAGACATCCTCACCGCTGGCGCGATTTTCCTCGGCCACCATTCCCCGACGGTACTGGGCGATTACGTCGCCGGCCCGAGCCACACCTTGCCGACCGGCGGTGCGGGCGCGTCCTTCGCCGGCCTGACCGTGGACCAGTTCCAGCGCCGCACCAGCGTCGTCGAATACACCGCTGCGTCCCTGAAGAAAGCGCTGCCCGCCGTGAAGAAATTCGCCGAGATGGAAGGCTTGGGCGCGCATGAAAAAAGCGCGGAGATAAGAAGATGAATATGCGCCTGAAAAATTACAAAGCGGATTTACTGAAGCGGCTGGCAGACCGGGAATACGCTGCCGATTATCTTGCGCAGATACTCGTGAAAAAAGACAGCGCGGCTTTTCTGATCGCGCTCAAAGACGTGATCGAACTGATAAGAATTTGCTTTCTGGACGCTCCGCGGTTCATGCGCCGGATGAGTCCCTTCTCGGCCAACTACCAAGCGGCGTTATACACGGCCTGTCGTGAGATGGCACCGATCTCGGCGCGAACGTCCTCGGCGATGGCGTCCGCCGTGGCGTGGGGTCGACTCGACACCGCCCGCAGCACGGCCAAGCGCTGGGCCGTGATGGGATCGCGTGTTTGCAAAGAATGGCACCGGGATCGGAAACCCTTTAACGCTTAATCCAGAAGTGGACACTGTAAAGAACTTATTTTAGCCCAATAGATTTATCGCCGAACACTCGAAAGGGGTTCTTGATTTTAGCTAATCGCGGCGGACAGCAGTTCAAATCGGCTTCGCGTAAATCCTCTCAAACACCTTCGCCGCACCTTCGCTCGCGCGGTTCGGGTCGCAGAGGGTGATGCCCTCAGGGCCGAAGCGGGCGGTGACGGTCGCGCCTTTGCCTTCGGCCAGGTATTTGAAGTTCAGGTCGCGCACGGGTTCAGGGGAACAGGCCGCGAATTTTGGCGCGCACTTCCTTCAACTTCGCGTCTTTCACCTTTTCCGCCGCGTAGAGGATCACCGATTGCTCGACGGTGAACAGGCGATTCGGGCGGATGAAGCTATCCATCGCCAGACAACCGCGCTCGAAGTCGAGCAAGCCCCAACGCAACTGAATATCCGTCGGAGCGAGCCTGACTGGTGATCTGGCAGAGAATCAAATCGTCGCCGACGAGGTCCGCCACAACAAGAGCGGGCCGGCGCTTGCCCGCCTGCAAGTTGGTTTGCGGAAACGGCAGGACTACCACTTCGCCGATTACAGGCTTGCCCACGCAGCCTCCTCCTCGGGCGTGTTCCAGTCCTTGGCCAGCGCCGTTTCGCTCAAGAGCAGACCGTTGAACGATTCTTCATCTCGCTTTGCGCGCAAGAAGCGGACGAAATCATAAACCTCTCGCTGAAGTGGCTCCGGCAGTGCGGCAACCTCGCTTTCAATCAACTGCTTTGTGCTCATTCCATTCCTATCGCCTATCGCAGCCGTGGAGTAAATCCCAAAGTCCAATCGCCTTCTCGTAAATCTTCTGAAAAACCTTCGCCGCGCCTTCGCCCGCGCGGTTCGGATCGCAGAGGGTGATGCCGTCGGGACCGAAGCGCGCGGTGACGGTCGCGCCTTTGCCTTCGACCAGGTATTTGAAGTTCAGGTCACGCACCTTCGCGGCGGCGTCCACGATGGCGCAGGTG